>NZ_JAQBOW010000163.1 GCF_028287845.1 Mucilaginibacter sp. | reverse complement strand
ATACACCTTAAACCATACGGTATCGCCAACGGCATAATAAGGTTTATCAAATTGCAGATAAACTTTTTCAACAGGGTGCTCTAAATTAAATTTTTCTGTTTTGGCTACAATTGTTTTTACACTAATTGTGTCATTTTGAGAATATGCCGATAAACCGGCTGCAACTAATAAAGTGAGTATTAAGGTAAATTTTCTTAAATTCATCATTATGGTTAAGGTAAATTAAAAAGATGGCTAAATATATCTATTTCAAAGCAACAGCATACTAAGGCATAGCATCTCTTTAACATATTTTTACAATTTGTAGTATAGAGAAACACTAATTTAGTGGCACAATATAGTTATTTAAGGTATTTTGTATTCGAATCGAAAAATAAAAACCTTGTTACAACCTCTATTTGCAACAAAGGCCTAACGCTGTTTAATTAATAACAAAATTAAATTTACTTATGGGTATAGAAATTGAAAGAAAATTTTTGGTAGATGCTATACAATGGCAACAATTATCTAAACCTGTTGGCTCAAATTTCAAGCAAGGATATATTGTTAATGATGCTGCTAAAACGATAAGGGTAAGAATTACAGATCAATATGCCTGCTTAACTTTTAAGGGAGAAACATTGGGGTTTACACGCAGTGAGTATGAATATACAATACCTGTTGAAGATGGTATTGAAATGCTGGAGAAATTTGCCGGCCCCATTATACAGAAAACCCGCTATTGTATAAATTTTGAAAGTAAATTATGGGAAGTAGATGTATTTAGCGGCGACAACGAAGGTCTTATAGTTGCCGAAATTGAGCTGAAGCAGGAAACTGAACAATTTAAACTTCCTCCCTGGGTAACACAGGAAGTGACCGGCCAGGAAAAATATTACAATTCCAATCTATCAACTCATCCTTTTAAAAAATGGTAATAAAATAAGGCAGGATCTTTCATAAAGAGTCCTGCCTTATTTTTGTACACGGCATATCTGCCAGGTAACAATATTATTTACCAGCCACTGCCTTTTTTAGCAGCTCCGCTAGAAATATGACCTTCGGCAGTAGCCTTGCTCATGATAGCAGCCATTTTGTTGCCTGCACTGTCTTTACCTGTAGCAATATACCTGCCTGATTTTACATCAATTGTAGGATCAAGCATTGGTACATTCTTAGTTTTTGTTTTCACTGAATAGGCGGTAATGCCGCCATTTGTAGTTGTTGCCATGATAAGTTTTTAATTGTTTAAAAAAGTTAACCTTTACAAGGTGTGAATTGTTTTCACAAACATAGTTTATTGTTGTTAAGTAGTATATATTAAATAATAAAAGTTATCACTAAAAATGTGGATAAACAGGCCTTTTTAGGCCTTTTTGTTGATTTGTGGAAAACTTATTGGTTTTCGGGACGCAATTACAGCTGCTTTAAGCGCGTATATACCGCTTAAAACAGCTGCAAACATGTGGCAAAAAAAAACTAAAAGTTAATTTTTAACTTAGCATAAATAATTACTTCAAACTAACTATCAAGTATTATGAATAAGAAAGATTCAAGTATTTTATACTTATTATTAGGCATATATGCATTAATGATAAACTGGTATTATAACCACTCCATCATATTGCTTATACTATGCTATATATTTTGGCCGCTGTACCTTATTTACGAATTGCTTACCGGCCACCTTTCGCACGGTATGTGGAAACATATACCGTTAAGTTATTTTGATTAGTCGGGGGAAACCTAAATCTTTTCGACCACCACCGCGGTGCCGTATGCTAATACTTCGGTAATACCCTGCATTATTTCGTTGGCATCATAACGCATATTGATAATTGCATTGGCGCCTGCTACCTGCGCATGTTGTATTAATAACTGATAAGCTTCTTCCCTAGTATGTTCGCATAGCTCAACATAAATAGAGAGCCTGCCGCCAAATAACGATTGAAACCCACCTGCAATGTTGCCCCCAATACTACGGCTGCGTACGGTAATACCACGCACTACGCCTAAGTGTTTTACTATGCGGTAGCCCTCTAAACTTGTACTGGTAGTAATAAGTGAAGTATCCATGATCAAACAAATTTGTGTATAATTTTCATGACGTTCATGACGTTATAAATATAATTGTTCCAAATTAATTAGGCCATTTTCCCAGGTTATTTTTTACAAACAATTGGGCCCCTAAACCTGTAAATAATTATATTGGGGGCAAGCTTATGCTGATATTTATATGTCTTAGCCATGAAAAAAGAATATATAGCGGTGTTTTTCACTATACTATTTTATGTACTCCTGTTTTTATTAGTGCATCACTATAACCAGAGGTGGGCCTCATCTCAACCAAACTATATACAAAGGCAAAATTGATTTAACCTACCTGTATTTACACAAATAGGATGTTTGCGCAACGGCCCTTACTTTAAATGAGGTTTTTGCAGGCACTTCGAACGACTGCCCATTGGTAAAACTTTCCCAATTTTGCGCGCCCGGTAACAACGCTGCCAGTTCACCTTCAATAACACTCATAGTTTCATGGCTTGATGTGCCAAATTCATATTCGCCGCTTTCAATAACCCCAATGGTTGATTTACCTTCGGCAGTAGTATAGGCGAGTGATTTTACAGCGCCGTCAAAATATTCGTTTACGTTTATCATTACCTTTTTATTTGTGGCACCAAACTTACGAAGTTTTACTCAGCCCCCTATAATTCTCCCCGGATTGGAGAGAATTTTTTTATTTTTTTTAAGCTCTCCCTACCGGGGAGGGTTTGGGTGGGGCTTACTTCACTCCCCCAAAAGCTGCGAAATAAGAGTTTTTATGTAGTATCTCTACATTTTTAAATCCCACTTTTTTTAACAGATCGGTTTGATAATTTACAGATCTGGGGGTATCCTCCAGCGCTATATAATCTAATACCTTTTGCCGGTATTCCGGCCCGCCCAGTGTATCCAGGTAATCACTGTAGCGTTGTTGGAACAGCCTGTTTAACGGTTCAGCGTCATGGATTATTAAATCTGATATCCAAATGCTGCCACCGGGTTTTAGTGCGTTATACATTTTGCCGAATACGTTTTCCCAATCGGCATTATCCCGTAAATGATGTAGCGTTGCCGCGGCCAGTATAATATCAAAGCTATTATCGGGCAGGTTAAGATTGCGCATATCATCCTGTAATAACTTTACCTCGCCATTGGTTTGTGCCGATACGCGTTCTTTGGCGCATTGCAGCATAGGCATGCTCAGATCATTTAAAGTGCAGTTTAAATTACCAATCTTGCTTAGCATTTTTAAGGTATAGTTACCTGCACCGCAGCCAATATCCAGCAGGTTTTTTGCACCCGGATTAATATATTTTGCTGCTTCGGTACAAAGCTCCATGGTTATGGGGGCATCAATGGTTGTTAGCTGGCCCGTATCAAGATTGGCGAAACGCTCAACATCGTTATCAAATCTGGCTCTTATTGCCTCGTTGTTTGATTTTTTTGAATAGTCTGTAATCATAATAGCTTGTATTTAGTTTTTTGCACTTGTCAAATTTATCCCATTTTACCATATTTGAAAAATATCAATTTTATCAATAATTGATAGCTATAAAGTATCACAGCTTATGGAGCTAAGGCATTTGCATTATTTTAAAACCGTTGCAGAGCATCTGCATTTCAGGAACGCGGCCACCGCCTTGTTTATTTCGCAACCACCTTTAAGCAGACAGATTAAAGAACTTGAAGAAGAATTGGGCGCGCAATTATTTTTACGTAACAATAAACGTGTTGTACTTACTGATGCCGGAAAATATTTTAAAAACGAAGTAGATACTCTATTTGCACGGCTGGAAGAAAGCAAAAACATGACCCGTCAAATTCATCTGGCCGAAAGCGGAGAATTAAAGATAGGTTATATAAGCTCTGTATATCAGCCCCATCTTGCCGAGGTTTTAATGGCCCTACGGCAAATTTTCCCGCATATTAAAACCAGTTTGTACGAGCGGCCAACCATTAAACAAATAGAGACTCTTGAACAGGGAAAACTTGACGTTGGCATACTAAGGGCACCCGTGCATTCTGATAAACTACAGGTACAAACCCTATTCTTTGATCCTTTTATGGTAGTTATACCATCAAGGGGTAAAGAATTTGCTGATTATAATGAGCTAACTGCTTTTATAAAAAACAAACCGTTCATTTTCTTCAACAAAGAATATGCACCCCATTATTATGATAAACTGATAGAAATATGCAACAGACTGGGATTTAAGCCTGACATTACCCATGAGGTAAATAATGTGCACTCCATTTTACAATTGGTAGAGGCCGGACTGGGTGTTTCTATCCTGCCGCTATCATTAAAACAACAATACGCCAATTTACAAGTGTCATTTGTTGATTTAAAGGACATTCCGGTGAATACCGAAGTGGTTTTAGCTTATAAAAAATCAAATCTGAATGCTGCCTTAAAATGGTTTATTGAAAATTACACCAGCAAATAATCGCCTTTTTAAAACGCACGATGGTCACCGCAGGGAAATCGCTTTTAAAACATAATGGATATTAGGAGGCACCTACGGAGCCTTATTTTATTCATTATAGGCTATAAACAGGCGACTCCGCCGGAGTCATTTACTGAAAGCCGCAATAGTTCCAGCGGAACTACCTGTTTATAGCATTACAAGATGATATTTTAAGGGCTCCAGCGGAGCCACCTGTTTTTAAAAGCGATTTTCCTGAGTCACCGTCTCATGGTGCGGATATACATAATAATTAATATAAACGCTGCCGCCAGGGCCATTATTTTTAACATGGCCCTAAGTAAATAATAATTCATCAAACAACAAAAAAGCCCTGCTCAGCATTTAGTTGGGCAGGGCTTTTATTATATGTTAATTAAATTAGTTTTCTGTTACAACATGGTAGCTAAGCGCTGTTGCCCCCGAAATATAAATGGTATAAATTTTTCCGGCTTGTATATTACCGGGTATATTTACCAGTGCTGTAGTTGAACCTCCAGCATTTACAGTAAGCGCTGTAGAAGAGTTGATCTCGTAATAATCAGAAAAATTTTCATAGGGCAAACCGGTAACTACTGCTGCGCCACCGGCAATATAAACATCAATGTTTGCTGTCATAGTGGTGCTTAAATTAATAAAACGCACCCTGGCTTTACCTGTTTGTGGTATTGTTTTATCGTCTTGTATACCTAGAGCAGATTTATCGTCGGCATAATACACACTATAATATGCGCCGGGAGCAAATGCTACAGGGAACGTATTATTTACCGTGCCGGTACCCGATGTTCTGAAACTACAAGTATGACTGCCACTTACGCTTAAATAACCGGTGCTTTGTGTATAAGCAATGGGGGTAGTATTTGCCTTGGCATCATCTACAAAAAAGTCCTGCGGCGGCGATGTTTCCCCGGCATTAATAATATTTAACGCTGATGATGCTGTAACAGTTGTGTTTTTTTTACAGGAAGAAAAACTAAAGGCAAACAACAAAGCAATTATTGAAATTGATAAGCATCTGCACATGTTGGAATAAAGGTTTGCTTTCATATATAAAGGTTTTTATAATTTAAACAATATTTATGGTTGAAGGTTTTGGCCCTATATTATTACAATATATTACGTGTACCTTATTTAAATAGTTGCTATATACAATAATAATAAAATATTCATATCTATTTAGCAAGCTTTTTTAGTTGTTATTCTTCAACAAATTCTAATATATCGCCGGGCTGGCAATTTAAAACACGGCATATAGCTTCCAGCGTTTCCAGCCTTACCGCTTTGGCTTTGCCTGTTTTTAGTATAGATAAATTGGCCATAGTTATCCCCACTTTTTCGCTCAATTCGGTTAGCGACATTTTGCGCCGCGCCATCATTACATCTAAATTTACTACTATGGGCATAGCTATACGGTTAGATCGTGTTCTTCTTTTAATTTTTTACCCTGCCTAAACGACAGCAAAAATATAATTACTAAGCCTAAAATTTCCCACGAACCAATTTGAACATTACTTTTTAATATAACGCTGGGGATAAAATATTCACGAAATACAAATTTCATTAAATAATGCATCAGGTAAATAATTACCGAGTAACCTAACAAGTTAAACGCAATAAGCTGTAATCGCCAGATATTTTTAGCCGTAAAGGTTTGTCCTTTAAAAATATCAATGGCAAATTTTAAAAAAATACTGATCAGGTATAACACATATAAAGAGAATAAAACACCTGTCACCCGAATTATGATAGCAAGGATATGGGCGCCTCTATTGCTTACAGGGATTAATAACGATCCATCCAAGTGGTTATATCTGAATTTAACCGGCACATCGGCTACATGGATTTTATTATACACCGACCCATCCGGCCTTTTTATAGATGTGTCAAGTACCGTTTTGCGCACATAGCCTTGTCCATTTTCTACATAAAACTTACCCTCATCAACGTAACCCAAATAGTTGCGTGTATTTAGGGTCCACCCCGTTAGTGTAATATAACTTTGACTATGCTCATAAATAGTGTTAAGATAGGCATGCTCTTTATACCATTTAAAACTACAGGTATCACAAGCTAAACTATGGGTAATACTGATAAATGGCAACCCGCCCCTGTTTACAAGAGAAGCATTACCACTTCTTAAATTACGCATGGTAAGTATACTATCTTTTAATTTTACATATTGGCTATGAGGCAAATTTTCATCGAGCGCAACATTATCTATTGGCTTTATATGCTGCGCTTGCCAGCTGTTATATACGTTTGTGTTACCGTCCCCGAATAAATGGATACTTGGTAACCTCAAGATAGGAAAGCACAAGTATATACCTATGCAAACAATGATTATATTCACTACCAGGTTAGTATTTAGTTTGATTTTCATATCAAAATTGGTTTAGGTTTATTTCTTCGCCATCATTACATCTAAGTTTACTATTATGGGCGTGGCTATATAGTTAGATCGTGTTCTTCCTGTAACATCACAGCGCGGCTAAATGCCAGGTATAATAAAGAGAATAATAACCCCACGGGTAAAGTATCCCATGCGTCAATCCATAGCTCATCCCTCATCATAATATCTACAGTAAAGTAATTATGAAATATCAGTTTCACGAATAAATTAAGCAACAATACTAGCACAGGGTAACTTATAATACAAATGGCGATAAATCTTAAACGAATTACGTTTTTGCGGGTAAATGAAAACCCTTTTGAAAGATCAAAAATGAGCCTTGCAAACAGGTACAATACTATTATCATTCCAATAATATATACACCCTCTAACAGGCGACAGATTAGCCTGAATAAACTTGCGTTACTTTTATTAACCGGTATAAGCAATGCATTATCCATATGGCTGTACCTGAATTTAACCGGCACATCGGCAAAGTTACTGATGTAGACGTTTTTACTGGTATCAGACCATTCACGTATATAGCCCTGGGAATTTTTCACATAGAATACACTATCATCATCATAGTGGTCAAGCTTCCTTCTTAGGGTCCAGGCATAAAGCTTAATGTAATTTTGAAGGTGCCCATCATACAATTTATTTGCACAAGTGTCGCAGCCGGTGCCATTAATTTCCAGAGCCAATTTCTTATCTATTAACCACTTATAACTACAAGTATCGCACGCCAGGCTAGTTTGCGTGCCTAAATAGGCAAATTCACGCCAGTTATGCGTAAAGCCGTCGCCGTTTTTCAGATCGCGCATGCTTGCCAGGCTATCCTTTTTTGCATTGTATTCAATATCAACGATAGTTTCGCCCCCCTTGAACCCATCAATAGGTTTTATTATCCTGTTGCTCCAATCCTGGGTAGTATCCCGGTACCCCATGTCATTTATCAATATCCATATAATGCCGGTTACGCTAATAATAATACAGGCGATAATAATAACTGCTGCGGGGTTTAGTTTAAATTTGGCTTTCATTATGTTATGATTAAATACATCGCAAATAAATAATTTATTATTGATATAAACTAATTATTTATTGATTTACGATAAATAAAATGCATAACATTACTTCTTAAACTGCAACTACCACTACGCTAAATAACATCATCCAAAACATAATGCCCTGCTTTTTATTACTGTATAAATATGGCAGTAGCAAACAAGTCTATATACGCGGCGCTTTTAGCAAACCTGCTCATAGCGGTTACCAAATTTATAGCCGGCGCTATAAGCAACAGCGCGTCTATGATTGCCGAGGGCATACACTCGGTAGTGGATACCATTAACCAGGTATTACTATTATTGGGGCTAAAGCTTAGTAAAAAGAAACCGGATAAGCATCGGCCCCTTGGCTATGGTAAGGAGCTGTATTTTTGGTCGTTTGTGGTATCAATATTGATATTTGGCTTGGGTGGCGGCATATCCATATACCAGGGTATAACGCATATCATTCATCCCGAAAAACTGGGTGATGTTACCTGGAGCTACGTGGTACTGGCAATTTCTGTAATCTTTGAAGGCTCCTCGCTGATTATTGCGGCAATTGAGTTTAATAAACTGCGTGAGGGACAGAGCTGGTGGGATGCCATCATCAGAAGCAAGGATCCATCAACCTTTTTAGTATTGTTTGAGGATAGCGCCGCGGTTGTTGGTTTATTTATTGTAGCGATATGCCTGTACCTGAGTCACCATTTAAATAAGCCTTATATGGATGGTGTTGCCTCTTTATTAGTTGGGTTGATACTGGTAGGTGTATCGCTTATATTGGCAAGAGAAAGTCGCAGTCTGCTTATGGGCGAAGGTATACGTAAAGATACCAAACAACGCATCAAACAAATAATTGAGGATGACGAGGCAACATTAAGCCTGATGCATATCTTATCTACCTATCAATCGCCTACCGAAATATTGTTAATGCTTATTGTATCCTTTAAACCCAACCTGGATACTGCCCAGATAAACGACGCCATTGACCGCATTCGCGAAAAAATAAAAAAAGAATATAGGTTGATGCGCTTCGTTATCATTCAGCCCGAGGTTTTTGAGAAAAAGGTTGACCCGGATGTGCAGCGATATATATAGTTACCCCGGTAGTTTGTTGGACTCATTATCTTGTTTCATCACTCCAAAATCAGGCAAATTGCAACTATCTTATTATCAATATATAACTACAAAATTATACTTAAAAAAACTGACGAATAAGTTGTTACATTTTGTTACATCACTTTTTATCAATTTCCTTATAAACAATACTTTAAGTCAAAATCTTGTTTCACTTGTTACATTTTGTTACACACTCGCGTGTAACAAAATCACATTGGCAGCCCTTGATATGGAGTAGTCACAATTATATAACAAAGGGTTCTTGTTAAACTACAGTGATCCACCGCTTACAACTATTGATTCAATTCTTAATTCCTGTGCGTACGAACTACCACCCAGGCATGCCAACATTCTGGCAAACGCTAATTTAGCTAACTTAAAGCCACTTGTTTCAATGTAAGTAATTTCAGGATAGTATAATGTAGGTTTAAATCCGTCGCTTATTGCAATAACACCAACATCTTGAGGGGTGCGCAATTCTAATTGCTGTATAGCTTTCATTACTCCCATCAAAATCTCATCGGTCATACAAAATATCGCATCGGGCTTAATAACCTTTTTAAAAGAATTCATTGTTATTTCCCTGGCTTCATCCGAGGAAAGCGCGTAATGAATATAAAGCTGCGTGCTTAACCCATACCCAGAAACGGTATCTTCAAAAGATTTAAGTCGTTTTTGCGTAATCAACAACTCCGGATTACCAAAAATGGAAAGTATGTTCTTTTTCTTTTTTAACATTAATTCTTTTGCTGCCATATCAGCCGCAGCCTCGTCAGCAACACATACTTTGTTACAAGCCTCAAAAGACGGTACCTTATCAAAAAATATCACCGGAATATGATGTTCATCTAACTTTAGGAAATTATTTATATCGGTAGTTTTTGAGGTTATTGATACAAATATACCAGCCATCCTATTTTGCTTACAAAGTTTCAGGTTTGCAAGTTCTATTATTGGGTCGTCTCCAGACTGTAATATGATCAATGAATACCCATATTGCCTAACCTCATTTTCCAACGAACTTATAAATGACTGATAGAAATCATTTGTTATAGTTGGCACTATAATTCCAAATTCCTTGCAATGATTACTACGTAGGTTAATAGCAAACGTATTTGGCTCATAATCTAATAAAACCGACAGTTCTTTTACTTTGGTTTTAGTTTCTATGGAAATATCGGGATGATCTTTTAATGCTCGTGATACTGTAGAAATGCTTAATTGCAGCATACCTGCAAGCTTTTTTAAAGTGACTTCAGACATAAGTAGGTTTAATAATTGGATCAGTGAATGTAACATTTTATTTACATATAATTATTTTTTTATTAACTGCAAAGCTTTTCGCAAACGTTTGCGAAAAGCTTTGCAGCTCCATTTGCCTGATTTTCAATAAATAGCCTCCTGTTAACCTATAAATTTATCAAATCAATTATCGCCCACGGCCTATATTATTTATATGATTAAATTTTACAAAGCATATTTATTTAATGGATTTTCTTTTCGGCAGGTTGACAGCCCATTTGCAATAGTAAAACACAATTTGACAACCTAAAAGCAGCCCATGAATTATACAGGTTCAATATTAGAAAAACCAGCTGTTCAAATAAATACTGCCTTTGCTGCAATAAAAGCAATTAAAGGCAAACTATCATTTTGGCAGATATTGAACATGAACGTAGGCTTTTTTGGCTTACAATACAGTTTTGGATTACAACAGGCCAACATGAGCCCAATTTATTCCTATCTGGGCGCGCATGAAAGCAATCTATCCTATTTGTGGTTAGCCGGGCCATTAACCGGTTTAATCGTTCAGCCTATTGTAGGTGCTTTTAGCGACAAAACAACAAGCAAATTTGGCAGGCGCACTCCATACTTTTTAATAGGTGCGCTAATTTGCAGTATTTCACTATTTATAATGCCTCATAGCAGTTCGGTTTGGATGGCTGCAAGTACATTATGGATACTTGATGCTGCTAATAATATCACCCTTGAACCATATCGCGCTTTCGTTAGTGACAAGTTGGATGAAGAACAGCATTCCTTAGGTTTTTTTATGCAAAGCGCGTTTACCGGCCTCGGACAAACGCTGTCATATTTAACACCTACCCTACTTATATTTTTCGGGATAAGTAAACTGGCTGTTAATGAAAACAATATACCGCTAACTACCATAATGGCTTTTACTATTGGGTCGGTGTTATCTACCGGTGCCATTTTGTATACGCTTATAACAACAAAAGAAATACCCTTAACTGCCGATGAAGTTCACCAAATACGCAGTTCTCCAAAAGGTTTTTGGGTAAGAGTTAAAGAAATAGGTAAAGCAATAGCCGAAATGCCTATAGTAATGAAACAAATGATACCCATGATGTTTTTTAGCTGGTATGCCATGTTTATTTACTGGATATATATAGCAAAGTGTTTATCATTATCAGTATTCCATTCGTCTGCCACACATCCAACTGGCTTTAGAGATGCTGATTTGCTTTCCGGTCAGTTGGGAGCATTTTACAATTTCATAGCCTTTGTTGCAGCCTTTGGTCTGGCTTGGATTGCCAGAAAAGCGGGCAATAAATTAACCCATAGCTTATGCCTGTGCTGTGCCGGAATTGGCCTTTTAGCTTTACCTTATATACATAATTCATATTGGGTTTTCCTGCCGATGGTGGGTATGGGCTTATCATGGTCAAGCATGATGGGTAATCCCTACATAATTCTTGCAGGCAATATACCCGTTCAAAAAACCGGCATATACATGGGCATATTTAACATGTTTATAGTTGTACCAATGCTATTGCAAAACATAACAATGCCTTTATATTATGAATCATGGCTGGGAAACAATCCCGAAAACGCCATTATGCTTGCCGGAATATTACTACTGCTAGCAGCAGCTTCAGTTCACTTTATTAAACTTAAACCCACTATGAAATAGAACGAAACACATTATTTTTTTTCACCTCTTATAAACCATAATTTTAAATTTATCTTATATGAAACACTTATCCAAATTATGTTTCCTAGGATTATTCTTATTTATTGCTGTACAGGCGTCGGCACAAAATAAGGTAATTACCGGGAGAGTTACCAACAAAACAGATGGCTCGGCATTGGTCGGAGTAACCGTTGTAGCGAGTACTAACGCCGGAACCGGCACAGTAACAGATGCAGATGGTAAATACCGATTATCAGTAGGCGCTGATGTTACTTCATTAATATTTTCTTACACAGGCTTTGCTAAACAGCAAATCAATATTGCAGGCAAATCACAAATTGATGTTAGCCTTGAAGCAAGCATCAGCGAATTAACCGAAGTTGTTGTTATTGGTTACGGCACCCAACGTGTTAAAGACGCAACCGGGTCTGTAGCTTCACTTGGCAATAAAGATTTTAATAAGGGGGTTATCTCTACCCCAGAACAACTTTTACAAGGCCGTATTGCCGGCGTTCAGGTAACGCCATCAAACGGCGAACCTGGTGGAAGCTCTACTATTAATATTCGTGGTTCTTCTTCTATACGTTCAGGTAACGATCCTTTGTATGTTATCGATGGTGTACCAATTCAAGGTGGGGGCACCTCTAATTCAGGGCCAACTACGGGCTCATTAGGATCATCTTCGGCACGTAATCCGCTTGAATTTATTAACCCTGCCGACATTGAAAACATCAGCGTATTAAAAGATGCGTCCGCATCTGCTATTTACGGTTCAAGAGGCGCAAACGGTGTAATTTTAATAACTACCAAAAAAGGAGCCCGGGGACAAGGAATTCAATTCACGTCAAACACAACTGTCGGCTCGGTGGCTAAGAAATATAATTTGCTTACCGCATCGCAATTTTTAACTGCTGTTGCCGCAACAGGTGCAGATGCAAATGCTGTTAACCAGAAGGCTAATACTGATTGGCAAAAGCAAATATTCAGGACCGCGGTTTCGCAAAACACAGGTCTGGCTTTTGGTGGTGCTAAAGATGGATTTACATACAGGAGCTCATTTAGTTATGATGATGAAAATGGCACGGTTAAAAACTCAGGGTTAAAAAGATTAACAGGCCGCATTAATGCATCGCAATCATTTTTAGACGACAAGTTAAAATTTGACCTTACTTTTTTAGCCTCTAATATAAAAAATACCTACGCCCCAATTGCAGATAATTCTGGTTATCAGGGTAGTTTAATTGGTGCAACTATAGGCGCCAATCCCACTTATCCAATTTACAATCCAGATGGTACTTATTATTTTGATGGCAGCAATCGTAATCCGGTGGCTATGCTTAATTTAATAGATGATAAGGATAACATTAACCGCTACCTGGGAAATTTAGGTGCTTCGTTAAAAATTACTAATAACTTAACGTATAGGGCTACATTTGGAAACGATTACGGTATGAGTAAAAGGACAACTTATTATGATCCTAAACTTGCCGGATATACAGATGCCGATAATGTGCGCGGACTTACGCTATCGCAAATATCAGGAAACGGCCGCGGCCAGATCCAAAACGTTAAACAAACATCACAGATAACTGAGCATACATTAACGTATGATCTGAAATTTCGCGACTTCAGTACTTTAACAGTATTGGCTGGTTATTCTTATCAGGTATCAAATACTTATAATTGGAACCAGGTTGGCTGGAATACAACCACAGCAAATACATTAGTAAAAAGCATCGACGCGTTTAAAAACCACCTGCCAATTTATGGTGATACTACAAGATCACAACTGCAATCATACTATAGCAGGATCAACTATTCTTATAAAGACAGGTATTTAGTTACTGCTACAGTACGTAGAGATGGCTCATCAAAATTTGGTGCCAATAATAAGTATGCAACCTTTCCGGCTTTAGCGGTAAAATGGAAAATAATGAATGAAAGTTTTGCACCAAAAAATATTTTTGAAGATTTTAGCTTAAGAATAAATTATGGGAAAACCGGTAATCAGGAATTACCTCCGTATGCTTCATTAGAAATTACACAATATAATTTAGATGGAAGTAAATCCAGAATTACAAATGCAAACCCTAATTTGAAATGGGAAACAGTAACACAAACCGGTGCAGGTATTGATTTTGCACTAATTGGTGGCCAATTAACAGGTACCTTAGATTATTTTAACAAAAGCACCAAGGACCTGCTTTTCTTACAAGATTATGCACAACCTGCAGCAAACACCCATCGCTGGGTTAATTTACCCGGAAACATTGTAAACAAAGGTTTTGAGTTAGGCTTAAACCTTGCTGCTGTCAGACACAAAATATTTTCATGGGATATAGCGTACAACATGACCATTTTGAGCAACAAGGTTGAAAATTTTGGAAATTCAACCGTAAATACCGGCGCTATTAATGGCCAGGGTTTATCAGGTGCTTACGGCCAGGTAATAATCAATAACTATCCATTATATACCTTTAAATTACCGCAATATGCCGGACTTGATGCTAATGGTTTTGCTATCTATCCAAACGGCATTGACATTGGCACATTACAAGGAAGCGCATTACCTAAATTTACCACTAGTTTAACCAATAATTTCACCTACGGTAGGTTTAATGCAAGTGTTTTTATAAATGCAGCAACAGGCTTTTATGTTTATAACAATACTGCCAACGCATACTTTTACAGAGGCAACTTAGTGACCGGTCACAACGTAACCCCTGAGGTTGCAGCAAGCAGTGAAAACGTGCTTAACTCAGGCCAGTTATCAACCCGTTTCCTTGAGAAAGGTGATTTTGTAAGATTATCAAATGTAACCTTCGGTTATACTTTCGACCTTATTAAGCCACGTGCAATTAAAACATTAAGGTTAAGTGTAAGTGGTCAAAATCTTGCACTTATTACCAATTATTCAGGGTTAGATCCAGAGATTAATACCAATAAAGCTTTAAACAATGTACCATCAAGAGGTATTGATTATGCATCATATCCGAAGGCGCGCACATTTACATTTAGTTTAAACGCAGGCTTTTAATTTAAAAAATCAACAAAATGAAAAATATTAAAACTAAAATATCAGTAGTTATCACGGTAGTGGCACTACTTTCAAGCAGTAGTTGTAAAAAGCTCGACGAAAAACTTTACGGCTCTAAGGTAATTGATAATTCAACGGGAGGTTCGACATCAGATTTATTAGGTGTTTACAGCCAGCTTAATGGTATAGCAACACAAGTAAACACGTTTGCTTTACAAGAGCATCCATCAGATGAAATGATGGGCCCAACACGCGGTACTGACTGGGGAGATTTTGGCACCTGGCGCAAGCTACACACCCATACCTGGGATGCTTCTTATCAGCAAATAAGCGATACCTGGGACTATTTAAATACCGGGGTTTACCGCGCAACTCAGGTAATTACTGGATCAACCTCTACGCAAGTTAAAGCAGAAGCCAGCTTTTTACGGGCTTATTTTATGTTCCAGGTTATTGATTTATTTGGACAGCAACCAATGCGTGATCCGGCTTCTTCGCCAGATACCAATCCCACTGTTTTAACCCGCAGTGCTGCAACTGATTTTATCATTACCGACCTTGTATATGCTGAAGCTAATTTAGGGCCTGCGGCAACCGTTGGTGTAGCCAGCAAAGCAGCGGCCGAAGCACTACTTGCTAAAGTTTATTTAAATAAAGCAGTTTACAAAGCAGCAGTTATCGGCGGGCCATTCACTTTTGACCCGGCTGATATGACTAAAGTAATTACTTATTGCAATGCCGTAATAGCTAATGGCAGTTATCAACTATCTGGCCCGGGCCATTACTTTGATAATTTTGCCTGGAATAATACTACAATAAGTAAAGAAATAATTTTTGGCTTATTAAACAGCGCAACTAATGCGCCTGCAAATACACACTTTATATGGCGTATGGGCATGCACTACAATCAATCGCCAAGTAGTTGGAACGGCTTTACTACACTTGCTGATTTTTACAATTCTTTTGAGAAAACGGATGAGCGTATTGGCGGAAATTATGCCGGCATGACCGACTTAAATGGATTAAAAACGGGATTTTTAATTGGCCAGCAATTTGGGCCAGGTAATAAAGCCTTAACCACACGTGGCGGCGCCCCTTTAATATTTACCCCAAATGTAGATCTGAATTACTCTACAGAGGCCCAGGGAATAAGGGTTATAAAGTATCTTCCGCACCCGGCAGCTGATGGATCTGTAAATGATGATAACGCAACCAACACCTATATTTTACTGCGTTATTCGGACGTGTTATTAATGAAGGCAGAGGCCATTTTTAGAGGCGGCACAGATCCAAACGCACAAACTGCGCTGGGTATTATAAACACGCTTAGAGCTCAACGTGGAGCAACCCTGGCAACAACAGTAACTGCTACATCATTACTAGCAGACAGAGGACATGAATTGTATTATGAAGGCTGGAGACGAAATGATCAAATAAGATTTGGTACATTCAATAATCCGGTTGATCAACGTTCGGCAAAAACAGATCCTACACGTACAATATATGCAATACCTCAACGAGCTGTTGATACAAACCCTAACCTAAAACAAAATGCAGGTTATTAATTGATTTATTTTTTTTTCTAATACAATTGGTTTAATTTCAAGAACGTAGCGGATTTTATTCGCTACGTTTGATTTTTTATAAATATGTCAAACAAAGCTGCTTACTCTTTCCTTGTTGGTTTTTGTGTTATTTTCTGGTCTTGTAATTATAAAAAAAAGGAAACCCTATTTACGCTCCAAAATAATACTACAATTGGCATTAGCTTTATCAATCAGGTAACCGAATCGGAAAAAACAAATGTATTTACGTTTCGTAATTTTTATAATGGCGGCGGCGTAGCTATCGGCGATATCAATAATGACGGATTAAACGATGTATTTTTAACCTCCAACCAGGGCGGCAATCAACTTTATATAAACAAAGGCAATTGGAAATTTGATGATGTTACCAGCAAAGCGGGCGTAAAAGGAACTAAATATTGGAGCACCGGAGCCACCATGGTTGATATTAATGGCGATGGCTGGCTTGATATTTATGTTTGCCATAGCGGTAACGGTTCGGCCGAAACGCGTGGTAACGAATTATTTATCAATCAGCATGATGGTACTTTCAAAGAAGAAGCTGAAAAATATGGTTTAAAAGATAACGGGCTTTCAACCCAAGCCATATTTTTTGATTATGATAATGACGGCGATCTTGACTGCTTTATACTCAACAACTCAT
Source organism: Mucilaginibacter sp. (assembly GCF_028287845.1). Classification (GTDB taxonomy): domain Bacteria; phylum Bacteroidota; class Bacteroidia; order Sphingobacteriales; family Sphingobacteriaceae; genus Mucilaginibacter. The sequence continues at coordinate 102,853 of NZ_JAQBOW010000163.1, read as the reverse complement.
TCAGGCCCATCGGGAGTTTTGACTTTACAAAAAGCCTGCGAGATGTATTTGACGAATTAGGCGGGGCGCGTTTGTACAGAAATGACAATGGCCATTTTACTAATGTAACAAAAACGGCCGGTATTTTTTCAAGCGATATTGGGTTTGGCCTTGGTGTTTCTGTTGTAGATATAAACCAGGACGGTTACCCTGACATATATGTTTCTAATGATTTTTTTGAACGCGACTATTTATACATCAACCAAAAAAATGGAACATTTAAGGAAGACATTCAAAACGAAACAGGTCATTTAAGCCTGGCTTCGATGGGGTCTGATATTGCCGACATTAATAACGATGGAAAATACGATATTTTCACAACAGAAATGTTGCCTGAAGGCGATGAGCGGTTAAAAAGAATGACATCATTTGAATCGTATGATGTAAATAAAATAAAGCAACACGATGGCTACTTTAATCAATATAGCCAAAATTGCTTACAGCTAAACAACGGTGATAATACATTTTCTGAAATTGCATTTTATAGCGGCATTGGCGCCACCGACTGGAGTTGGGGGGCATTAATGTTTGATATGAATAACGATGGGTGGAAAGATATTTTTGTTTCAAACGGCATTTACAAAGATCTTACAGATCAAGACTATATAGAGTTTTTAGGAAACCGCGAAAACTTAGAAAAACTTAGCGAAAAGCAACGATTTGATTACCGGGATTTTACGCAGAAAATGCGCTCAACACCTATTTCTAATTATGCATTTCTAAACAATCATGATCTTACTTTCACCAATAAAGCTACAGATTTTGGTTTAGCAGATCCTTCATTCAGCAACGGGGCAGCGTATGCGGATTTAGACAACGATGGTGATAATGACCTCATCGTTAACAATGTAAATATGCCATCGTACTTTTACAAAAACAATACTAAATCGGCCGATAATCATTTTATACAAATTAAACTTCAGGGCGCAGGATTAAATAAATTTGGTATAGGTGCTACAATAAAAATGTTTACCAAAAACACATCGCAAATTTATTATAACCAGCCTACACGAGGTTTCCAAAGTTGTACCTCCCCTAATTTAATTACAATCGGCCTCGGTAAAAACAAACAAGTTGATTCATTGCAAATTATTTGGCCCGGTGGCAATTACCAGCTTTTAAAAAACTTGGCGGTTAATAAACGGTATATTTTAAAAACTACTGACGCTAACCGCAAATACAATTTTATAACAACTGCAAAAAAAACCACCTTTAAAGAATCGGCCAAAAGTTTGTTTGATAGTATACCACACCATGTTGAAGACGATTTTATTGATTTTGATAATGAAAAACTAATGCTGCAAAAGCTATCAAACGAAAATCCGTACATGGCTGCCGGCGATTTAAATAAAGACGGTTTAAAAGATTTCTATTTTGGGAGTTCAAAAGGGACACCGGCAGCAATTTATATGCAGCAAAAAAACGGAAGATTTAAAAAATACGTTCCCGAAGATTTTAAGAAGCAAGTTTACCTGGAAAATGCAGGAGCTGTTTTTGGCGACTTTGATAATGATGGCGACGAAGATTTAATTGTTACCGTTGGCGGCAATGCTGATGAGGCTGGAACGCCCGTATATTTCCCGCGCTTTTTTGAAAATGATGGCAAGGGTAATTTAAAGCGCAATCCGGATAAAACAATACACGCGGCTGTAAATGCATCCATCATTGAAGCTTGCGATTATGATAAAGATGGTAGTCTTGACCTGTTTATAGGTGGTAGAAGCGTCCCCGGTTTATATGGGTCTTCGCCAAAATCATATATATTTCATAATGATGGCAAGGGTAAATTCAAAGATGTTTCAACAGAGATGTTTGGTGCCGATACTCATCTGGGCATGGTTACCGCTGCAAAGTGGGTTGATATTGATAACAATGGCTACCCTGATCTGGTAGTAACAGGCAATTGGATGGGCATTAGAATATTCATGAATTATCATGGAAAATTTAAAGAAGACAAGCAGTTGGCAAATTATAAAGGCTGGTGGAGCAGCTTGCAGGTTACGGATATTAATGGCGACGGAAAACCTGATATTATTGCCGGCAATTTAGGTCTCAACTCTAAGTTCCATGCTTCGTTTACTGAACCAATGAAGATTTACATTAAAGATTTTGATATGAACGGCACTAAAGAATGCATTACGTCAATGTATAAATCAGACCATGTAAATTATACTTTTAACATGAAACCAGACCTGGTTGGCCAAATGCCCTTATTTAAAAAACGATTTTTAAAATATGGCGAATATGCAGGCAAACCCTTTAATGAAGTTTTTACTAATGACATAATTGACAGTGCGGAAATACACGAAATTAATTACCTCCAATCGGCAATATTTTTAAATGACGGAAAAGGTAAATTTATTTGCAAACCCTTTCCTGGCAGGGCTCAACTATCACCCATTAATACCATATTATGTGATGATTTTACAGGCAATGGCAAAGTTGCAATAATTATGGGTGGAAACTCTTTTGGTTTTAAACCAGAGATAGGTCGGCTTGATGCCAGTTACGGCCTTATTTATACTTACAGCGATAAAGGATTTAAATACCTGGAACCATCAAAAAGCGGCATAACATTAAATGGCGAGGTTAGATCATCGTTACTTATTAAAAACGCGAACGGTGCTAAATATTACTTGTTTGGCATAAATGATAATGCACTTAAACTTTTCATGAGCAATAAGTAACCTCTTTATAACACCAACTTTAATGCAAAAAATAATTTTAATAGCTACGGTATTAGGCATTTGTCTTTTCTGCTCATGCAGGCAGGAAAAGAAAGGGGAAAGTGTTTTTAAATTATTGCCGCCAAATCAAACACATATTGGTTTTATAAATAAAAACACCGAGTCAAACTCGGCAAATATTCTTGATTATCTTTATTTCTACAACGGAGCCGGCGTAGCATCCGCAGATTTCAACAACGATGGTTTGCCTGATTTGTATTTTGTATCCAACCAGGGTTCAAATAAATTATATATAAATAAAGGGAATTTTAAATTTGAGGATGTAACTGACAGAGCTGGAGTAAAAGGCACCGGCGATTGGAAAACCGGGGTAACTATAGTTGATATTAACGGGGATGGTTTAAAAGATATTTATGTTACTGTTGTAGCGGGTTACAATGGTTTTAAAGGAAAGAATCAGCTTTATATCAATAACGGGGATATGACCTTTACAGAAAGTGCGGCCAAATATGGATTGGATTTTTCGGGGTTTTCTACGCAGGCATCATTTACGGATTATGATAAAGATGGTGATCTGGACATGTTTTTACTAACCTCGTCTGTACATAGTAATGACACCTATGGTGATTCAACCCAAAGATTCAAATATAGCCACAATGCCGGCGATCATCTGTTCAGGAACGATAACGGGCATTTTACAGATGTAACTGCGGGTTCAGGCATTTATGCCTCACCTATTGGCTATGGTTTGGGCGTAAGCGTAGGCGATTTAAATAATGATGGTTGGGATGATATTTACGTTAGTAATGATTTTTTTGAGCAAGATTACTATTATGTAAATCAACATAACGGAACTTTTAAGGAACAATTAAAAAGCGCTTTTGGGCATACCAGCTTATTTTCAATGGGTAATACCATGAGTGACATTAATAAGGATGGCCAGCTTGATGTTATATCCACTGATATGCTGCCGGAAGATATAAAAGCACTAAGATCTACTATTAATGACGAACCATTAGATATTTATAACCAGGAAGTAAATAGCGGATTTTATTATCAATATTCAAAAAACTGCTTACAAATTAACGTTGCCAACGGCAAGAAATTTATGGATATGGGGCTGTATGCAGGCGTAGCTGCAACCGATTGGACCTGGTCGCCATTGGTATCAGATTTCAACATGGATGGTATAAAAGATTTGTTTTTTTCTAATGGCATAAAAAAACGCTTAAATGATATGGATTACCTTAAATATCTTGGTAATCCTGGCGTTATCAGCCAATTTAAATCCAGCAAACACTTTGATAGAAAAAAAATTAATTTGATGCCCGATGGGGCAGTTCATAATTTCTTTTATCAAGGCAACGCTAATCTTAAATTTACTGATGTTTCCGCGAATAACGATATGCGCGATCCTACCATTTCTGCAGGTTCCATAGCAGTTGATTTGGACAATGATGGGGATCTTGAAATAATTGCAAATAATATGGATGCGCCGGCATCAATATATCGCAACATGACAATGGAAGCGCACATGCATAATAAACCAAAATTTTTAAGGTACGAAGTAAAGTATAAAAACGGCAATATTGACGGAATAGGCACAAAGTTCTATCTAAAATCTAAAAAACAAGTTGACCATCAGGAAGTGCAAACCAGTAATGCATTCGAAAGCAGTCAAAACAATAATTTGCTCTTTACTTTTTTGCCAAATGATGCTCCAACACAATTGCTTATTATATGGCCAGACAATACAAGCCAAACCATTAGTAACTTCAAGTTTAATCAAAAAACCATTATTACCTATAATTCAAAACTCTTAAATAAACCGGGCGATAACGCCGGCGTGGTTAGTGATTTTTTAAATAACAGAAAGCAGTTTGATAGTAAGCAATCAAATGCGCATACCATAGCCAACATAAAAACATTTGACACGCCTGACTTTAATTATTACTATTTACTACCGCATACCTATTTGTCACATACACCGGCAATTGCTACGGTAGATATTAACAAAGATGGTTTAGATGATATCTATGTTGGGGGTATTGCAGGCGAGGAAAAATATATTTTGCTGGGAAATAAAGCAGGTGGGTTTACCAAACTCAAAGTGCCCGCGTTTAATCAACAAGCTGATTTTGCTGATGAGGATGCACAATGGGTAGATGTAAATAACGATGGATTGCCTGATTTATTAGTGATGGGCGCTAATCACCCCTTTGCTGATGCAGATAAATTGATCCAACCGCGCCTATACATTAACAAAGGCAATAACCAATTTGAATACAAAGCGTTGCCTAAAATCACTTCGCGTTATTCAAAAATATTTGTTTTTGATTTTAACGGCGATGGATTGCCCGACATTTTATTGACAGCAAGTGTATCATATAGAAATTACACGGCACCTTCAACATCGCTTATTTTACTAAATAATGGTAAAGGGGATTTTAAACCGGCAGCTAAAAGTTTATGCCCGGATCTTACCGGAATAAAATTTATAACCCATATTGAAGCTATTGACGTTGATAAAGATGGTAAAGCGGATTTAGTAATTACAGCCGAGTGGCAGCCTATTTCAATTTTATTTAACAAGGGTAATAGGTTTGTTAAATTTTCATCTCCATTGTTAGATATGTTGGCGGGATGGTGGCAATGCGCAACAATTGTTGATTTAGATAATGATGGCAAGCCAGACCTGGTAGCAGGTAACTGGGGCCTAAACAATAAATACAATGTAACTAATGAAACACCCTTGTACGCCTATAATAGCGACGTTGATAACGATGGTAAAAATGACCTGATTTTATCATACAATTACCAGGGAAAGTATTACCCGTTCAGGCCCAAAAATGACCTTGAACAGGAGTTGCCTTATTTGAAAAAAGAATATTTGAGTTATCAAAAAATGGCTGATAAAACTACCGGCGAAATTTTAAAGGATAAACTGGATGATAGTAAAAAATTAACAGCCAACATATTCGCAAGTATTTTTATTAGCGATGTACTACATGCTAAGAAATATAAAGATTTGCCTTATACTTACCAGCAAGCTCCTATAAAATCTATACTAAAACAACCTGATGGCAGCCTGTTAGTTAACGGCAATTTTGCAGGTGTTGTACCCTACGAAGGCAGATATGATGCACTTGGATTAGCAAGTTTAACTTTTGATAAAAACAATAAAGATTTCCATATCCCCAATTATTGGGTTAATCCGCTGTTTAATTTCCAGGAAATTACCTGGGCCAAATATATCAAAACCATCAATGGAAGCAGTTTGCTCATGGTTAGTTATGATGGAAAGCTAATTATGGCCAACTAATAGCCTAACTTTTCGTACTTAATATATTGGATAATATAGATTTGTAACCCACTTGCTTGTATCTTTCTGAGTTATACGATTTGTAGCTAAAGATTCAAAAGGCATTGCTGGCGATATTAACCCATAATCTCTTCGGTAATTTGCAAGCTGCTTAACGGCGTTCCTCACCGTATTAGGGCCGCCGTTAACTGATGCTATAAGGATATTTCCTAAAACCATTTTGTTAATATACGATCCATTGCCGGCTACTATCTCTTTATTAATTGGTATACCTACCATTACGGCAAAACTGTTTTTACCTGTTTGATTTATATTAAGCATGGGCGAATCAATTACAACGGCACCGTGCTGTTTGATTTGTTTCTTTAAAATATTTATCATCGGATAAATCTTATCCGCACCGGGGTACTCATTCATGATAATCTGTTTTGCTAAAACCACAGAATCTTTAACCCTGGTTAATTTCACATCAATGTGATATACATTTTTGTCGTTTTCCAAAAATTCTTTTAAGTGTTTTAAAATAGCTGTTATCTGCCGTTCCGTAACGTCAATATCCCTAATCTGCATTACCCTTTTTATTGGATTGTAACTTAACGCTGTCTCGCCTTGCCACCTTACCTTTACTCTGCTTTTATCGGCTGCTATAAAGGAAATTCTTGTATTTATCTGTGAGCTGTTGGTATACGTTGCCAAATAGACTTCGCTATTGCTTATCTTTTTTATGGCAAACCTACTGCTGTTAAAACAATACTCCTGGCCAGTAGAATTAATAGTACCGGGCCACCACATCGGCCACTTTCCTTTATTAGTTAAAAAATCAAATACATGTCCTTCTGTTGTGGCTATAATAATTTCCTGATTAGTTAAACTCCCGGTAGGCAGTACAAAGAATGCTCTTATAAAAAATGCTATTACTATTACCAATAGTGCAAAAGATATTTTTTTAATCATGTTTATAAAGCTAAATTCCAAATGAATTGTTGAGTATCAGGGCAAACAAACTTGCTTTTGGCCCTGATGCCAGAATCACTACCTGTTTACTACCAATATAAATAATACCGATTTAGTATCTGTTTTTTTTTGTAAACAACAAAGCTTACCGCAAACGTTTGCGATAAGCTTTGCAGTGTTTAAAGTCGCATTTAAGGCAAATTGAATGGCCCGGCTCTATACATTAGAGCTGCCAATTATAAAAGAAGCAAAGGCTATAGCTCTAGAAATGGATGGCTTCTTAATAAAAGATGATTAATGAGGAGATTTTTTACGCTACTATGTGTTCAATTTTTGTGCTTAACCGGCAAAAGCTCCGGGCAAGATGCATCTCCGTGGATATTAAAAGCTAATAATATTAATCCTGCAAATTATTACGGAATTACAGTTGCTAATGGAATAATTGGTATAGTTTCTTCTCCCGAGCCCTTTAAAGTTAAAAACGTAGTGTTTGCCGGCGCTTATGACCTTTACGGCAGAGGCAGAGTTAGCAATTTCCTAAACGGTTTCAACTTACTTAATATGTATCTTGAAATTGACGGCCATCGTATTAATAATCAAAACGTAAGCAATTTTAAACAGGAGCTTGACATGCAACATGCATGTTTTACCACCACTTTTGATTACGCCGACAAAGCAACTATAACATGCACTTATTACTCGTTACGGCAATTACCATTTACCGTGCTAGAAAACGTATCGGTAACAGCAAAAAAAGATATTCATATCACCGCAGCCAGTGTTATGGAGGCACCCGACGAATTAAAAGAGGTGCAAAACTATTATAATGAAATAGACCGCCCGCATACCTCTATACAGTTACTTACCTCAACGGCAAAAAGCCCAACAGGTAAGCTTCAAATCAGCGCTTCTACTACTTTTTTATTTACTGAAGAGCATGGGAAAGAGCCGCGGGTTTTGCATGAAATGTGGGATAATAATATGCATTCTGCAAAATTCAATAAAAACGTATCCAGTGGCCAAACCTATCAGTTTGCTATTGCCGGTTCATCGGTAACATCATCCCACCACCCCGATCCTTTAAATGAAGCCGAACGCTTAACCATTTTTGCAAAACTTGAAGGCACTAACCGCTTAATAAAATTTCATGAAAACGCGTGGGCCGATCTATGGAAAAGTGATATTGCTATTGATGGCGACAAGCAGGTACAACAGGATATACATAGCATGTTATATCACTTATACTCCTTTTCAAGAGCCGGAACGGCTTATGCTCCATCCCCAATGGGCTTATCCGGATTGGGATATAACGGCCACGTTTTTTGGGACTCTGATCTATGGATGTTTCCCGCGCTGTTGGTGCTGCACCCTGAAATTGCCCGATCACTCATTGACTATCGATTCAATCGGTTAAACGAAGCCAGGCAAAATGCTTTTGCTCATGGATACAAAGGTGCCATGTTCCCCTGGGAAAGTGCAGATACAGGTGTAGAAGAAACACCGGTATGGGCACTAAGCGGCCCGTTTGAGCATCATATAACCGCTTGTGTTGCACTTGCCGCCTGGCAATATTATTGTGTTACAGGCGACAAACAATGGCTGCGTGAAAAGGGCTGGCCCATACTATCGGCTACTGCAGATTTTTGGGTTAGCAGGGTTGAGCAGAACGGTCCTGGCCATTTCGACATAAAAAATGTTGTTGCCGCAGATGAATGGGCAGAGAATATTGACAATGACGCATTTACAAACGCAGCCGCTCAAGTTAATCTTCAAAATGCTGTAAATACTGCCAAAATTTTAGATATAAAACCTGATAGTAATTGGGCAATTGTTGCGGGCAACATTCCAATTCTGGCATTTAGCGATGGCGTCACTAAAGAACATGCCGCATACAAGGGCGAAGGAATAAAACAAGCAGATGTTAATTTATTGGCATATCCACTTAAAACAATTACAAATACAGAACAAATTAAAAAAGATCTGGCATATTATGAAAAACGGGTACCCACGGAAGGTACACCAGCTATGACCGAGGCCATTTTTGCCCTGCTATATGCCCGTTTTGGCGATGGCGAAAAAGCTTATCATTTTTTTAAAGGAGCTTACGATCTAAACCTGTTACCGCCATTTAGGGTAATCGCTGAAACTAAAGGCGGCACAAATCCATATTTCGCAACGGGAGCTGGTGGTTTAATACAAAGTGTTTTAATGGGTTTTGGTGGTCTTGATATTACCGGCCAAGGCATTATCCAGCTCAAAAGCACATTACCTGCTAAATGGAAATCATTAACCATAACTGGTGTTGGTATTAATAAACAAACTTATACAGTAAAATAGTGAAAAAAACATTCTCCATATTCTTACTGGTTCTGTTCCTATTTAACGCTATAGGTTACAAGGCTATGTTTTATTATATGGAGCAAAGCGCCAATAAAGAATTGGAGCAGAACCTGGATATGATGAAAATAGCCGGGCATGAAACTATAACTATAAAAATACCCATCAATCTTCCCTATCAAGTCAACTGGCGCAATTACGAAAGAGTGGACGGTGAAATGACTTATAAAGGGGTTACCTATAAATACTTTAAGAGAAAAATATACAATGATTCGTTGGAATTGGTTTGCGTCAACTTTAAAGAAAAAACCATCATCAGCAATAAAAGTGATGATTACTTTAAAAAGGTAAATGACTTGGCTAGCAATGGATCAACAAAAAAGCAAACTCAAAAACAACAAAAACAAGATGAATATTGTCGGCTGGAATTGGATAAGACAGTCGATGTGTACATAGAGGTAAAAGAAACAATTAAGTTTGGCGGTAAAAGCATATACCCGTCCGGATTTACCGAAAATGCAGAGATCCCTCCCGAGGTTTAGTAAATTATAAGTTAAAACTGTTGTTTGACGATTGTTAAACACAATTTATGTTACTTAATATTTACTACAAATGAGACGACTTTTTATAAAATTGACGTGGTTGGTTATTTTATTACCAGCGTGCCAAAATATTGACTATAAAAAAATATTCCATAACCCTGCGCTTTACAGCAGTACGGTTCATGAATTAAACCAGGTGGTAATGGGTAATAATTTTACACCAGTAGTTGCCTCCAGAAATTATTCTTACGCAAACATTGCCGGTTATGAAGTAATAGCTGCGGGTTACCCCAAACAATATACATCTTTAGTTGGTCAACTAAACGGGCTAAAAAAGGTAGCCGAACCATTTGCAAATGAAAAAATAGATTATGAATATGCTTCACTACTGGCTTTTTGCAAAGTTGGACAGGCAGTTACTTTTCCTGAAGGAAGCATGAAATATTATATTGATAGTCTGCATGACTTGGCAGTATCTCACGGGATGCCGGGAGTGGTCATATCTGGATCAGAAGATTTTGCTAAAAGGGTTTCAGAATCAATAATAAAATGGAGCAAAGGCGATAATTATTTTAAAACACGCAGCGCATCCAAATTTTCTGTCAAAAACATGGCTGGCAGATGGATACCTACGCCCCCATCCTACGCGGCGGCGGTAGAACCTCACTGGCAGGAAATAAGGCCCATGGTAATGGATAGTGCAAATCAATTCGCCGTTTTACCACCACCTGATTTTAATGTAACGGATAAAGGAAGCAAGTATTACGCAGAGGTAAGCTATATAATAAAGGCAACCGGCAGTTTAACTCCTGAACAAGAACAGATAGCTGATTTTTGGGACGATAATCCGGGCAAACTCAATGTGATTGGCCACGTGCAATACATTACAAAAAAGTTTTCTCCACCAGGACACTGGATGAGTATTACCGGAATTGCTGCCGGCCAGGCAAAAGCCGATTTTGGAACCACCGTTTGTGCTTTCGCCAAAACATCAATCGCGTTATTTGATAGCTTTATTCAATGTTGGTCTGCCAAATACAAATACAATACCGCAAGGCCTGAAACAGTTATCAATAAATTTTTTAATGCAGATTGGCGCCCCCGCTTACAAACTCCGCCATTCCCGGAATATACATGCGGCCATTCAACGATATCTGCATCCGCAGCCGAAGCACTAACAAGTATGTTTGGTGATAAGCTAGCGTTTAAAGATACATCAGAACTTGAGTTTGGTATAAAAAGCAGGTCTTTCCCTTCATTCAGAGCAGCCGCTGCCGAAAATAACTGGGCACGTTTTTATGGCGGCTTGCACTTTCATAACTCATGTATAGTAGCAAACGAAGCCGGAAAAAAAGTGGGCGACCTGATAGTAATGCGCCTGCGTATGAAAAAATAAGGAGGTTGATGTTCCAGTAACATTATTAAAAAGATGCCGGTAAATAACTTTTACACGTGCAAAACAATCAGTTTATAACCTTCAATTTTAAAACAACAAAAATGAGAAAGCAAATTTTTATCATAATACTAACAACCATAATTTCTGCTAAAGTATTTTCACAGGGCTGTGTTGCTATACGCAGTACTGGTGGGGTTTGTTCTATGTTAGATCATCCGGATAGCACTAACGCTCATGGCGGCTGGATATTCAATTCAAACAACCGCTATTATCGTTCATACAAACACTTTATAGGCAGACAGGAACAAACCCAACGGATAGCTTTGGGCACTAATGTAATTAATCATGCCTACACCCAGGACATGGCATTAACCCGTGTATTTAACAGCCGTTGGGCGGTTGGTATTGATATTCCGATACTGGCTAACACTCGTTCTTCATTATATGAGCATGGGGGCATTACCCGGGCATCTACATCGTCTTTTGGTCTGGGCGATATTAGAATAACTACTTATGCCTGGTTACTTGATCCAGCCAAAACGAAAAATTTTAACATACAAGCTGGGCTCGGCATTAAATTTGCCACCGGCGCTTACAATTATCAAGATTATTTTAAAACTACCGGCCCCGGGGGCACTAATTTATTGGGTCCGGTAGATCAATCTATACAATTAGGCGATGGCGGAACCGGCATAACTCTGGAAGTAAATACCTTTTACCATTTAACATCAACTTTTAATCTTTACGGCAATTTTTATTACCTATCTAACCCTCGCGAGGTAAATGGTGTTTCTACTGCGCGCGGAGGCACGGCCAGTGCCAGCACAATTGCTAATGGTAGCGACGTAATGAGCGTACCCGATCAATATATGTGGCGTGCCGGTGCCAGTGCCAACATAAATAAGTTTACTTTTTCTGCAGGTTTAAGAGATGAATGTTTGCCGGTACACGACCTTATTGGTGGCAGTAATGGCTTTAGAAGGCCTGGGTATATATTGTCTGTAGAACCAGGTGTTACCTATGCATTTAAAAAATTTACTGTATATGTGTTTGCTCCATGGGCATTGATACGTGATCGTACGCAAAGTGTACCTGATATTTTAAAAACACAGCAAACCGGTGTATATGCACATGGCGACGCCGCTTTTGCAGACTACGTGATTAACGTTGGCGTTAGTTTTAAACTTTAGATTTGATTATACAACACATATCTAAATACTATTTCAAATCAAACGGTTTGTATGGCCCTATTAAAAGCTGTACAAACCGTTTGGTATTGGATAATGCTAGACATTAACTACTTAATTTTCAATATTATATTTGTTCATTAACGTCAATAAAACGCCGTTAGTCCAACCAAACCCATCTTGCAAAGGATATTCGCCACCACCCGCAGTTAAATTTATATCTTCAACATTGTATTTTTCAAGCAATTTTCCTGTTTGATTAAATACACGCAGATTTAGACGTATCCATCTTTTAGCAATAGCTTGAGCGAGCGTATCTATTTTGTATTTACTAAGACCATCAATAGCCATATATTGTAACGGGGCCCAGCCGTTTGGCGCGTCCCACTGCTGCCCTGTTTTATTCAAGGTTGTAACAAGGCCACCAGGTTTTAAAAAGTTTTTCTGTAACCCATCTGCTACTTTTTGCGCCTGACTCTGCGAAGCTATCCCAAATTCTAATGGGTAAACGCCCGCTAAAGTTTGTACTGGCGACATTTGTTTGGATTTCCAGTTGTAATCAACAAACCAACCGGTTTTTTCATTCCAGCAATACTTTAATATAGCAGTTTTACGAATTAAGGCTTTATTGCTATAATACGCATATAAAGCAGTGTTACCTTGTAAATGGTAACTGTGTGCTATGGTAAGTTCAAGGTTATAAAGCAGGCAATTTAAATCTACAGGAACCATATCTGTAGTGTTTATGGACGATAATTGTTTGTCGGCGTCGAACCATCGGCTGCTAAAATCCCACCCCGATGCGGCCGCCGAGCGCAGATTCTTGTAAAATGCGGCATGTTGCTGTGTGGTTGCCTTTGCGGCTGCAATGTCTTTACTGTAAGCCTCCTCCCGGGGTTCGTTACCTGCGTCCCAGTACCGGTTTAACAATTCATCATTTCCCAGGCAAACTACCATCCGGTTAATATCTCCCACTTTTAGATGGGCCGATCCCGACATCCAGTAATTATATTCTTTTAATAATTGGGGTTGATATTGGCTGTAAACTTTATTACCGTTTTGCTTTGCCAATAACGTAACCATTAATGAAAAAAATGGGGGTTGTGAACGAGTTAAATAATAAGTACGGTTGCCATTGGGTATAAACCCGACATGATCAATTAAGTAAGCAAAATTGTTTATCATATTTTGAATAACCTTTATTTTATGACTCTGCTGCAGGCCAAGCATGGTAAAATATGAATCCCAGTAATATACTTCCCTAAAACGGCCGCCGGGAACAACATAAGGATAAGGCAACGGGATAAGTGAGGATTGGAGAGCCTTATCAGGCTTGCGTTGTAACACTTGCCACAGGGTATCTATATGTTTTCTTATTCCCTGCTTGATGTCACTTTTAAAGCCACCGTTGTTTGTAACAGGGATTTGAAAATTTGCTAAAACAAACTGCTTTAAATCAAAACCTGTACTATTCTTTTGATAATTATAGGCCTTGATGATTACAGATGGGGATGACTTAGGCACTGCATCCGCAAAAGTTTTATTGTCTGGAAATAGGGCAGCTGATTGTACGGCTTCAAACAAACCCGGATATAATTTTTGCGGTGTAACCTGACCAAAACAAACGGCTGTACAAATTAAAAGTAAAATACAAATTAGATTTTTCCTCATGATTTTGTTGCTAAGATTAGTATCGATATTAATTGATTTTTAACCATATAAACTATTTTAATGGCCTTTATCAATATCACTACAATGTTGCAGCTTTTATAGTTTTAAATTTCAACAACAAAGCTTTTCGCAAAGCTTTTCGCAAACGTTTGTTACAATAGTGAGCCTTAATTGCCTTCAAAGTTTACGCTACAGATTTAACTTGCAGCAATGATTAATTGACGTAAACACCATCAAATTATATTTTCATGAAGATATTAACGAAGGTACCCAAGTACATCATCCTTTTGACTTTTTTTATTATGCAAACACAACAAGCCGATTCTCAAGTTATGATGCAAAATGACCAATCTATCCCAGATAGAAAATGGTGGAAAGAAGCTGTTTTTTACCAAATATATCCGCGAAGTTTTAAGGATAGTAATGGGGATGGCGTAGGCGATATAAAAGGCATAATATCAAAACTTGATTATATCAAAAAATTAGGCGTTGATGCTGTATGGCTAAACCCAATTTACGCCTCACCAAACTATGATAATGGATATGACATAAGTGATTACCAAAGTATTATGACCGAATTTGGTACCATGGACGATTTTAATAAAATGTTAAAGGGTTTTCATGATCGTAAAATAAAAGTGATAATGGACTTGGTGGTTAACCATTGCAGCAGTAATCATAAATGGTTTAAGGAAGCCAGAAAATCACGTAGCAGTAAATATTACAATTACTTTCACTGGTGGCCTGCCGAAAATGGTGTACCACCTAAACGGATTAGTTTTTTTGATGAAAATGCCAACGGCTGGAAGTATAATAAAGAAACTAACTCTTATTATTTACATTATTTCGCAGCACAACAACCTGATCTGAATTGGGAAAATCCGGTATTACGACAGGAAATTTACAAAATGATGCGATTTTGGTTGGATAAGGGAATAGATGGATTTAGGATGGATGCAATAGCTTTTATATCTAAAGACATAAAATTCCCGCTGCTACCCCCGGAGTATAATGGAAATTGGGCACATTATTATGCAAACGGTCCATTCCTGCATGATTATATAAAAGAAATGAATACAGAGGTATTAAGTAAATATGATGTAGCTACCGTTGCAGAAGCTGAAGGATCTGTAGAAAAAGTAATAAAGTTTGTTGATCCTGCAAATCATGAACTTAATATGGCTTATCATTTTGAAGGGGTTGAATTAGGCTATTTACCTAACGTTTATAAAAGAGTTGATCCTAATGGATATAATTTACTTGAATTTAAACACATCTATTCAAAATGGGACAGTGCATTTTCAGTTAAAGGATGGGGTACCATTTATTTAGGTAATCATGACCAGCCAAGGATGCTTACACGTTGGGGCAATGATACGCCGGAGTTTAGAGAAGTGTCGTCTAAAATGCTTACAACTTTTATTTTAAGTATGCGAGCTACACCCTATTACTATTTTGGCGACGAATTAGGTATGAATAACATAAAGTTTGATAAAATTGATGATTATAATGACATCGAACTACTTACAAATTATATGCAGGTTAAGCAAAAAGGCGGTGACTTAAAAAGATTCATGGAAGATATGAAAATATCATCAAGAGATAATGGCCGAACCCCTTTTCAATGGAACACAAGCGAAAATGCGGGGTTTACAACAGGAACTCCCTGGCTAAAGATAAACCCTAATTATAAATATATTAATGTTGAATCTGAAGAAGCAGATAGCAACTCAACGTTAAACTATTTTAAAAAAATGGTTGGGTTAAGAAAAAATAATTTGACACTTATTTATGGTTCATATCATATGGTCGATGAAAACAATCCAGATGTTTATGCTTACACCCGCGAGTTAAACGGTAATAGATATTTAGTTGTTTTAAATTTTAAACCGCGTGTATCTATCCTTACGGTTAGCTTTAAATATGACCATTTAGATTTGGAAATAAACAATTACCCGGATAAACCCCGGCTAAATGATGAACATGAATTAATTTTAAAACCATACCAATCTGTTATCTATAAAGTTTCGAAATAATCCTTTTTTAGAGATTAAATCTGTTAATTATTAGTTAGACAGACCAAGTTACAATATTGTCGCATGCGGAGTGAACGGCAATATTTAAACCTTTACCGTTTTGTTCAAATGTTCGTGGTATTCCACAAGCTTTAACATAACATTAATAGTGGTTTCATAATTCTTTGCGCCAACCACCTTTTTGTACTCCTCTTCAAGAACTTCCATTTGGCTTTTAACATGCCCATAAAAGCTAGTACCCTTATCCGTCAAATACAACATTGCCGAACGGCCATCGGTGCTGCTCTTTTCGCTGCATACCAGGCCAATCTCCTCCAGCTCCTTGATTACTTTACTGGCTGCCTGTTTGGTTATGCTTAAGTTTGATGCCAGTGTACTATTTGAAATACCCTTTGTACCGATACTCATGAATAGCGGTATATGTGAATGATTAAATCCTTGTATATTTTCATAACAAAGCTCATTACAATACCAACTATCAGACAATCGTTTCAAAAGGTAAAGCAATCTACAGGTCATCCTGTTTGCATTCTCGTTTAACATAATCTTATTTTTAATATTCAATCAATAGATATTGATATCAGACTGAATAAAGTCAATTTGGTTTACAAATTAACTTTATTTTTTACAATTAACTTATATATCGGCGTGATTAGAACTGCAATTTAACAAATACCCTAACACCCCATTTTGGCGCGTCCGGATGATCAAGGTAAGTTAGTCTTCTAACCAGATCTAAACGCAATACCTTAAAGATATTTTCAATACCTGCGCTGGCTTCCATATAAGGGCCGTTGTTAAGCATATAAGTAATAGGTTTCCCGTCGCCGTTTACAGGAAACTGTAATAAGGATGGGTCATTGGCGGGGTTATTTTCTTGCCTTAAACCACCCCATAATGATTTAAACGAAACTACTTCCCTTAGCTTTAGCTCGCGCAACAAGGGCACCCTGTTAAAGAAGAACCCGTTAAAATGCTGATCAATATTGATGCTGGCATAATGGTCGCTAACAAATTCCAGGTAGTTCATCATGTTATATGACTGTAATTGCAATGCATAACTCTGGTTAGCATGATGAATATCCAGCAAGGGATAAGGCAGCTTATTAAAGATGTACCCCCCCTCTGCCGCAACATCTGCGAAACCCAGTTGAGAAAGGTAAAAGCGCTTGGTAATGTTACCTGTAACACTCTGATAATTGTACCCACCATTAAGAAATCCATTTATACCTTCCTGGTAACGCAAGGTATAAACGGGATACTTGTCAGGAATAGGTGTACGATATAATTTCCCCTGGTAAAACTTTTCATGAGGCGCATACCGTAGTTCCATCGATAATTCTGTGGTTTGCAAATCATTTATAATATTTGGCTGGCCCGCAACATTGTTCTGGAAATACAATTCGCCTGTTGGAGACTGGTTCCAGCTTTTCAGTTCAAACTTGTAGGAGAAATGGCTCAGATACTCATGTACATAATCCAGCCTGAAGATATCATTATAAGTATAAATGCCATGGTCACCGCGCTTAAATGAGAGCAGGAAGTTATCCTCTTGAACAAACTGAAGTTCCTGTCCCGGTATTTTGGTGTCGCGCTGTACGCTGGCTCTTAAATACTCCTGGGGAAAAGAATAGATTGATTTATCGTTCAGCGAATAGGTGCCACTAAAAAAATATTTAAACTTTTCATCTTTAAAGCCATAAGCACCATAGGTTTCAAAGTAATAGCGTTTGCTAAGTTCAGTGGTTGTACGCCCGCCTAGCCTCAACCTAAAACCTTCCACTGGGTTAAAATTGTAAAAGGTATTTACCGGCCCCACTTCAAAAGGGCCTAAATTATCATACCCTGCAACAAAAAGCGTAACCAGTTTCATTGTCCGTTTAAAGGAAGGGATGGTTTGCAGGCTATCAATATTCTTATATATGTTTGCCTGTCCTGGTTTTAGTGTATCAGGACGATTAGCTTTCCAGAACTCATCCCCTTTTTCGGCTGCGTTATAGGCGATCATCTGTGCCGGACCTGAATAAGCTTCTTGGGGACGTGGTTTGTTAACTGCAAAGTTGTTAATAATCACCACACGTTCGCCATAAACGCCGCCGCCTTTATTTTTGCTCAGGCCAAAGTCCATCTTCAAATCACTCTGGCTCAACCGGTACCGTCCGCCTTCGGTTTTTTCAAAGGCCAGGGTGGTTTGCATCTGGCGTACAAAGTTCAGGTTAATGTTTTTATTTACCGATAATATTGCCTTTTGCACGGCATAATTGCCATCCATAGTAATATATATCTTACCCTCAAACAGCATATTTGTAGTATTGCGCGGGGTAAAACTCAGCTCGATCAATTGCGGACTCACATCTTTGATGGTATCCGTAATAAAGAATTTGTAGAATGACGGTGCCCCATCGGCAATCGGACTCAGCAACTGGTTACCCAGTAACGGAATATTATTATCGTAGATCTCAATATCCATATACATGCGATTGAAGTAAGCTTTCAATCCTTCGTTATCTACAAAGTTTTCATCGTATTTCACCTGCTTATTGGCCTCTATTACTTGTTTTTTAGCATACGGCGACTTGCGGAAATAGTTGTCAGAGAGCTTTTCCTCCATGTACACCGGCAGCAGGTTTTTACCGCCAATGGCAGCAGAATCCTGTTCTGTAAATAAGAATTGATAGTTTTTAAATATTTTCTTGCTTTTAAATTTTTCTGACAGGTCGCTCAGCGAGAACATCATTCGTTCATATTGCTGATATTCGGCGTAATTGTAGTTTTCAATCCTATTTTGATCTTTGTGGGCGATCACCTTACGTATCAGTTCAACAGCAGGGTTGTTTTTATTGGTATATCTGGTTTTTTTTCCACTTTTTATTACCACCTCATTCAATGTTGTTCGGTCTTCGTTCAAAGTGATATTGATAGCTTGTACGGTGCCTGGAGCAATATCTTTATAGATTGTTTTATAACCGATAGAGGATATTTTAATTCGCTTATAGCTTCCGTCGCTGCTCAGCCTGTAATTTCCCTGCATATCAGTGCTGCTTCCGATAGTAGTGCCATCAAAAGAAACACTTACACCCGGCATCGTCTCGTGGGTACGCATATCGGTAATTACTCCTTTTATGATTGTTTGCTGTGCCATCAGCATGCTGGATAATAAGACCAGCAATAGCGTAAGCGAGCTTTTAATTAGGTTATAAGTATGGTTTGTTTTCATGACATTTAAGTTTGTAATTGTGGTTTCAGGCAGCTTGTTGATAATCGTAATTCTCTTAGTATCTAATACTGCAATCGGGTCTGTACTTACTCTCATTTTTTTGAACAGGTCGGTTACCGCATTATTTCTGATGGTTTCAGCAGTAGCTGTAAAATACCCTTTCAGAAATATCAGCAGCATCCCCATTTCCATATCCGAACCCATAAAGTTGTCCCTAAAAAGTTGCTTAACTAACGGAAGCAGATAGTAACCTACTTTATCGGTTGAGAATTTAGGTACTGAAAAAAGCCCATTCATAGTAAAGCTCTTTACACCGGTAACCATCAAATTAGAAATCTTCTCTAAAAATGTTTGGCTGAGATTGATACATTGCGTTTTCATACTACTTAATTAACAGTACAAAGGTAAACTTAGTTGACTATTTTAGTCAACTAAGTTTACTAAAATTTGCTTTTGATTGTTTTTTGACGCTGCTGTGATACAACAGACATAAGGATGATAAAAGTGCTAAACTAACCCCTGTTTTCTAAACAAAGACTAATGCCGGAGAAGTTTTAATAGCACTATAGCGCGACACTATGAATTCTGTTAATTTGCCACAAATGCAAGCGAGGTGTTTTTATAAGCCTGCTTTTGCAATTGTGTTTTCAGGTTTCTGAAAATCTGCAACGGAGCATCTGTAGCAAAAAGGTTCACCAGCCAGGCAGGAAGGGAACCACCCGGATCTACATGTATTGAATATTCAACGTGCAGTTGATCTGGTCCTATGGGGGTGATAATCCATTTGCCGACAGAATTGTCGATCCTTACAATACCTTTTTTTAGAGGAACAAAACCAGGCACAGCCGGGCCATCAATAGTCACTACTTTCGTATCCGGATCCTGGCTAACTATTAAATGGGCCACAAAGTCGCGGTTCTGGGTAGGCCAGGGCAAGCTAACTTCCGAATAATAATAAAGTTCGGCAGGGGATACCTGTTTAATCAGTTTAGCCGACTTAACGTGGTACACCCAATTAGGGGCGGTATTAATATCCATAAGCAGCGCAACCAGCTGGGATGATGTTGCATTTAAGTCGCGCTGCACTTTGATGGCTTTTATTTTTGAATCTGGCATTATACTGGTATAGACCTTTATGCCATCTTTTTCGGTGCTCAGTTTCCAATCATTTTGTGCAGATGCAGTTTTTAGCCCCAGCACAAGTGATATAAATAATACTTTATTCACTAAATTAATGAATTGATTTGTCCTTTTCATTTCTTCAAATTTTAACAGGACAAATGTAAACTTAGTTGACTATATTAGTCAACTAAGTTTACTACTAATTCATTTTTTATACTTTTATGACGCTCTTATGATTCGTCTGACTTCTGTACCGGGACACTCGCGTTTAAAAGTCAAAGAGTTTTGCTTTTTTCCCCGCATCGCTCGAACGAGTTCGGCGGCACTTTTTATTTGCATCAATAAGTCAAAGTTAATCCGCCACCCAAACCCATATCGCTATCATAGTGGCTGGAAACAGAAAAATATTTGGTGATAATGTATCTTAATCCGGCAGTGTATTCTTTATCTGTGTTACCCATTATAGTGAATCTTAAACGGCTGGTTAGCGGGATATCCTCACGCCCCAACTGGAAGCGCAATTTCCCGTTTCCGTCTATCCTGGCATCGGCAACAAACAGCATCGGTAAAGTATAAGCCAATCCGGCAATTACGGCATGCCGGTTATTCTTATCACTGGCTTGTCCAAATAAGTTGGTTTCCGGTACTCCCACTTTATAATGATAGTCAAAGCCGGCATAGGCATATAACCATTGCATCTGCCCGAAATACCGCCCGAACATCGTTTCACTTTCATATCCTTTGGTATCATTCAAGCCCAAATGCCATAATTCCTGGAATTTCCAGCGGGTATTAGCAAAACTAATGTTGCCATCACTGCCATTGCTCTCCAGGCCGATCTTAGCCATCGGGAAGAAGCGCCTGTCATCGGCGTACACCTTTTTGATAGAATTTGCCGGGTCGGGTATTTCGGGATTGGGTGGTGAATTTTCGTAACTAAAAATGCGCCCCATGCCACTCATCATGTGGTACAGGATATGGCAATGAAAGAACCAGTCGCCACTTGCGGTTGCCGCGAATTCAATGGTATCCGTTTCCATTGGCATAATATCCAGGGTATTTTTTAATGGCGAATAATCGCCCTGGCCGTTTAATACCCTGAAATAATGACCGTGCAGGTGCATGGGATGACGCATCATTGTATTGTTATAAAGTATGATACGCACATTCTCACCTTTTTTGATCAATATCTTATCCGATTCTGAAACTGTTTTATTATTGATTGTCCAAACGTAGCGGTTCATGTTCCCCGTCAGGTTAAAATGCAATAGTTTAACCGGACCGGCCGGCAAATTAGTGGGCTTTATCGCTTTTAGCATACCGTAGTTGAGAGTGACAATACCACCGTTATTCCCCATATCCATACCCGGCATATCCGCCATTTTTTGATCGGGAGCTGATATATCCTTTTTCATCGGGTTGTCACCGTTCATTTCAGGGTACATCACTGTATTCATATCCATCACCTGGTTGGCCATCGCCATGCCATCCATTTGTTTCATATTGCCATCCATGCCCATCATACCGTTCATCATCTTCATGCCCTCAAAATATCTCAGCCGGGGCAAGGGCTTGGCCTTCACTTCCGGCCCGTTACCTAATAATAATGAGGTTGATTTGGTGCGGTCTTCGGCAGTTGCCAAAAACTCATAGCTGCCGTCTTTGGGTATAGTAACTATAACATCATAAGTTTCGGCCACGGCAATGATCATCCGGTCAACCTGTACGGGTTGCACATCCTCACCATCATTAGCAACTACGGTTATTTTGCCGCCGGCATATTTTAACCAGAAATAGGTAGATGAACTACCATTGATAATATGCAGCCTTACTTTGTCGCCTTTTTTAAATTGTGGGGCCCGGTCAGTCATTCTGCCGTTACTGAAAAAACGGTCATAATAAACATCACTTACATCCATCGCCACCATTCTTTTCCATTCGTTGGTCAGCTTGGTTTTAAAGTGGTCATGTGCGATAGCCTCAGCATAATTTGGGGTGCTGCCTTTACGTATGGCGTACCAATCGGTTTGGTTGTGTAAAGAGCGTTCCACTTGTTCGGGATTCTCATCTGTCCAGTCACTTAGCAATAAGGTGTATTCTTTTTGCGGGGTTTTCTTATCAGGATGAATCACAAAGGCACCGTACATTCCGCTCTGCTGTTGGGTCATGGTGTGCGAATGATACCAGTAAGTACCATGCTGTACCAGCGGAAATTTGTAAAAATGCGTTTCGCCGGGTTTGATCGGTGCGGTAGTCAAATAAGAAACGCCATCGTAACGGTTAGGCAATACCAGCCCATGCCAATGGATAGAAGTTTCCATCATCATGCCGTTGTGTACATAAATCTCGGCGGTATCCCCTTCGGTAAATTTCAGTGCCGGAGCGGGTATGCTTCCGTTGATGGCCATACCCGGTCTTGATCTGCCGGTATAGTTAACCAGGGTATCAGTGATATATAAATGATAGATCTCATGTTTGCCTATTTTAGTATAAAATGGCTGACGCGGTTCTTTGCTTTCCATCTTCATCGTTATATGCTGCGCATATCCGGAGAAAGACAGGAAAAAACATAATAAAAGGAACAAGTATTGTTTCATAGAAAATGAAATAAGCTGCCGGGCTAACCCGGCAGCAAGAAATAAATTATTTGGTTCCAGGGTTAAGCGTTTCAGTAACCTTGCCGCAGGTTAGCATCTGGCTGCCGTAATAAGGATTTTTGATCGCAGCTTCAGCCGATAACCAATAACTTTTTTTCATCGGACAGTAAGCATAATAAACCGGCTTATCGGTTAGTTTAATGGCTTTGGCCAGTTTAAAAAAGTTGGCTGAAAAATTAGCGAAATGCTCTCTTTGATGGTCAATATCCTTGCTTTCTGAGATATGCCTCGCATCAAAAGCCAATTTTGCCTGCGCAGCCATAAAAGCACTCATATCCTTTGCCGGAATTGATTTCATATCTACGGCGTTAACAATTTTTAAAAATTCCCCCGCGTGCGTAGCGGCATCTGCGCTGTTTGATTGGATTAAAGCGTTTTTAATACCATAGTACGAAGTAAGCAACGGTGTAAGTGCAGAAGCCTTAACATCCTGTGCAAAAAGTGATCGGGTAATTGTGGTGGCGATAATCGCAACCAATAAAAATATTTTTTTCATGATTATTTAATTAAATGTTATACCATAATTTAAACCATGGCCAAGCCATGGTCAACACAGGGAATAACCTCAATCAAATCTGGAAGCTTCGTATAACGATGCGGATATCAGGTGTTGGCGGGCGCTGTCGCTCATCGATCTGGCTTTGATGGGCTGTTTCAATAACACGCGCCGAAGCAAAAGCATAAACGTATACAGACCGTACGATAGCAACCGGAGCCGGCATTAAAACTTTTAGAGGTTGGGGCACCAGCTTAGCCAGAGCTGCAAAGTTATTAACCGCATTCTGGCAGCACGGATCTTCTTCAGCTGAAAGTATAGGGTGTTGCCTGTCTTGTTGAAGTTGAATAGATGGATCAGAGTGATGTATGCTCACTTCCTTACAGCAGTCATCGTCTTTTTGCAGCACACAATTCAAACCCACCGCTGAATTGAGCAGGAATACAAATAGCAGAAATAGCGCTTTGACCTTCATTTACGATAACAAATTTAAGGAATAAACCGTCAGCGTTTTTATATAATTCCGTTTTAAATTTATAGCCGCGCTGCTGCTATAACCTATTTTTCAGGTTACCTCATTAAGATTCAGTTCGCGGGCAACCGATCATTGGCTTCAATAAAGCCATTAACAGGATATAATACACCAGCCGCTATGTTGTATACCGCTCCTGTTGCTTTTACCAGTTGGGATATTGCTGCTTTGCAAGGTGAAAAATATTTAATATCACTGAATGTGACAGGAATCACTTTTGGATTGGATAAAAAAAGGGAAATTTGTCCGCTATGATTTACAATTAAAAAATGAGCAAAGTCTTCAAAATCATAGCTTAATATCACTGGAAACGTCACTCCCATCTAAATTTCAAATATGAAAGTCGCCGACCAATCAAATATAGTACCCGCTTATTCTTCTGATGAAGCCTACCAAAAATCTCTTGACTATTTTAAAGGGGATGATTTAGCAGCAAGGGTTTGGGTGAATAAATATGCGTTGAAAGACTCCTATGGGGTTATTTATGAAAGCACCCCGGATGATATGCATCGCAGGATCGCAGCCGAAATTGCACGAATAGAACAACGCTATCCTAACCCGTTAACCGCCGAAGATATCTTTGAACTGATCCGCAACTTCAAATATATCATCCCGCAGGGCAGCCCGATGACGGGCATTGGCAATCCTTATCAAATTGCCTCCCTGTCAAATTGTTTTGTAATTGGCAATGAAGGCGATTCCGATTCGTATGGCGGCATTATGAAAATTGACCAGGAGCAGGTACAATTAATGAAAAGGCGCGGCGGCGTGGGCCATGACCTTTCGCATATACGCCCGAAAGGTTCGCCGGTTAAAAATTCCGCGTTAACATCTACCGGTATTGTACCTTTTATGGAGCGTTTTTCAAACTCAACCCGTGAGATTGCCCAAGACGGAAGAAGGGGTGCATTGATGCTTTCCGTGGCTATCAAACACCCCGACTCCGAAGATTTTATAGATGCGAAGATGGATCAGGGTAAAGTAACCGGAGCCAATGTTTCGGTACGTATTGATGATGAGTTTATGAAAGCTGTAGCATCCGGGCGATCTTACCAGCAGCAATATCCTGTTGACAGTAAAATGCCGCTTTACAAAAAAGAAATCGACCCTGCGGTCCTTTGGAAAAAAATTGTACATAACGCCTGGCGTTCTGCCGAACCCGGAATTTTATTTTGGGATACCATAATTCGTGAGTCGCTGCCAGATTGTTACGCCGATTTGGGGTTTAAAACAGTGTCTACCAATCCTTGCGGAGAAATTCCGCTTTGTCCGTACGATTCCTGCCGTTTACTGGCCATAAACCTGTTTAGCTATGTTGAAAACCCGTTTACTGCCGGAGCGACCTTTAATTGGGAATTATTCAACAAGCACATTCATTCGGCTCAGCGCATCATGGATGATATTATTGACCTCGAATTGGAAAAGATTGACGCTATCCTACAAAAGATTGCGGATGATCCCGAGGAGGCAGAATTAAAGCGTACCGAAACTAATTTATGGATCAACATCCGTACAAAAGCTAATGAGGGCAGAAGAACTGGTATTGGTATTACAGCCGAAGGCGATATGCTGGCAGCGATGGGCTTGCGCTATGGTAGTGACGAAGGATCAGCGTTTGCCGTACAGATACACAAGACAATTGCTATTGAAGCTTACCGGGCATCTGTAACAGCAGCGAAAGAAAGGGGCGCTTTTATCCTATTTGATGCCGACCGTGAAAAAAACAATCCTTTCATACTTCGTTTGAAAAAAGCAGATCCGCAGCTTTATTATGAAATGCTGGAGCATGGCAGGCGAAATATTGCTTTGCTCACCATAGCGCCTACCGGGACAACGAGTTTGATGTCGCAAACCAGTTCAGGCATTGAGCCTGTGTTTATGCCTGTTTACAAACGCAGAAGAAAAGTTAACCCAAATGATAAGAATGCACGCGTTGATTTTGTGGATGAAATGGGCGATTCATGGGAAGAATATGTGGTTTTTCATCATCGCTTTAAGCAATGGATGGAAGTGATGGGTCATGATCTGACTAAAAATTATTCGCAAAAACAGTTAGATAACCTCCTGGCCCGGTCACCTTATTATAAAGCGACCTCCAATGATGTGGATTACCTGAAAAAGGTACAGATGCAGGGAGAAATCCAGCAATGGATTGATCACTCCATCAGTGTAACGATCAATATGCCCGCAGAAGTAACGGAAGAAGTTGTGGGGCAATTATACATGGCCGCCTGGAAAGCCGGCTGTAAAGGGGTAACCGTATACAGGGATGGATCACGATCCGGAGTACTGATCGCGAATACCGAATCCAAGCCCAACGCGGAACAGAGAGGTCAACCGGTATTTCCAACCACCAGGCCGCCTGTGCTTGATGCCCAAATAGTTCGTTTTCAAAACAGCAAAGAAAAATGGATCGCGTTTATCGGATTGGTTGAAGGCAAACCTTATGAAATTTTTACCGGTTTTGCCGACGATGAGGACGGTATCCTGATCCCGGGATGGGTTAACGATGGTCTTATTATTAAAAGCAGGGAGGCAGACGGAGGATCACGTTATGATTTTCAATATGAGAATAAACACGGGCATAAAATAACCATTGAAGGTTTATCCTATAAATTCAATCCGGAGTACTGGAATTACGCAAAGTTAATTTCAAGCACCCTGAGACATGGTATGCCTATTGAAAAAGTGGTTGATCTGATCAACAGCCTGCAGCTGGATGAAGCTATTAATACGTGGAAAAACGGCGTAGCCCGCGCGCTTAAAAGATATGTGCCGGACGGCACAGAAACGAAGAAGCAACAATGCCCGAATTGCAATTCCGCCAACCTACAGTACCAGGAAGGATGTTTAACCTGCAAAGACTGTGGTTCCTCCAAATGTGGATAGCTTTAATAGTAAAAAGGCAGGCGTATGATTTGTACGCCCACCTGGTGCGAACCGGGACAGCTTATCTTAAAAAAAATAACTTCCTCAAATTGTAGCATAATGAAACAATAAGGAAGTTATTTTGAAAAATTACCTTAGTTAAGGCTGGATAATAAATCAGTTTAATTCAAGGATCAATTCTTCTTTAGGGCGACGAACTTTTTTCATGTTTGCCAGCCAATCATTAGCCGTGTCTCTATAGCCCAGTGGCAGCATGGTAACACTGCGTAACCCTTTTTCCCGTAGCCCCAATAGTTTATCTAACTCTGAGTTTACAAATCCTTCCATAGGTGTAGCGTCTATTTTTTCAATAGCTGCTGCTGTAGTAGCAACTCCAAAGGCAAGATAGGTTTGTTTAGCTGCCCAGTTGAACTGTTCCTCCGGCGTAAAACCTGAAAACATACCCTTAATCTGGTTTATATAGTCTGTTAAGGCGTCGGCCGGAAGGTTGCGCTCGCGGATTACCTGGTCGAAAACATAGTCGACCTTTTCGGAGGTAACGGTATCCCAGGCGGCAAAAACCAGCAGATGTGAAGCCTCAGTAATTTGCGGTTGATTATAGGCGATTGGTTGGATTTTCTCCATCAATTTTTTGTCCGTGATAACCAGTATAGTGAAGGGCTGTATCCCATTGGAAGTCGGCGCCATCCTTGCAGCCTCTAAAATAATATCAATTTTCTCCTGCGGAACTCTTTCTCCCGTCATTCTTTTTGTGGCATAACGCCAGTGCAAAGACTCTAAAATGCTCATAGCTGTAATTTGTTATTTATTTAAAATTTAAATTTGTGCGATTTATCTATTTATTCTGTATTAATTGTTTTCTGGAAGTAAAATTGAAAATTGTTTTTATCGATTTTTTCAAACATGGCTTCCTGCTCATCCAAACATATGTCCACACATGAACGTAAAAAAAGGGGTTCGCGATATGTGAATCCCTTTTGTGCATCTGAAAAACAGATTAGAATTATTGAATGTATTGGCAGAAAATAAAAAATTCCTTTTCTATTCCATGGATGAACAACATTTCGGTGCCGGCCATAACTCCATCCTTTTTCAACGATCCATTTTGCCTATTCAACGAATACCCGATAGTGCTTTTTGCTGCTTAGTTTAATTTTACATAGCAAAACGAAACCACCGTTAACAACGGATATAATTTTTTATTTATCAACTATTTATAAAAATCAAGATGGAAGCGAACATTGAAATTGAAGAAGAAAAAACACAAGCCATAGCGGATCAATTGGCTAAACTTTTGGCAGATGAACTCGTTCTATACACCAAAACCCGTAACGCCAACTTAAACATAAAAGGACCGGACTTTGATTGTATACACCTCTTTTTTGAAGAGCAGTATGAAGAACTGGACGAATTGATGGATAGTGTTGCAGAACGCATCTGCATGATCGGCCATTACGCGCCGGGCACTTTGGCACAACTGCTGCAACTTTCCCAACTGACTGATTACAGCGAAAGGGAAAATGATAGCCTGGGCTACCTGAAGGAATTATTGAAGGACCATGAAAGTATAATAGCATTTTTAAAGGGTAACATCATTGCTTTCGCTGATGAATATTATGTCCTGGGAATAAGCGACTATATTACAGACTTGATGGAAACACATGAAGGTATGGCCTGGATGATCCGCGCCCATTTGATCTAAGCTGTGTCGATCCAAAACACGAATACGCTCCTGTCGCGCGTGACCACGAAAAAAAAAGCCAATGAATAGTTGCGAAATAAGAATGCAGGATTAATAATAAAATAACGTGTTTAGCGATTGAAAATCAAGCAGCAAGCTAGATATTCCGGGAGGCTTGACCAGCCTGATCCGTGCGCTTTGGAGCACCGAATTGTGTAAGCCATTAAGATAATCGCTATTAATAAATTAATATGGTCAAAGTGTTACGGAATTAACTGTTTGTTATTCTGGAATGGGGTGGTCAATTGCTCCAGAATGTCCACTTATGCTATAAGAGGATTGTCAATATTACTTCGTGACAACCTCTTTCTGTTTTAATTACCTCTAATTATTGATATTATTGAAAACCTATTGTAAGATAGGTTGTTATAATTCTATCTCATTGCTCCCAAATACCCTTTGAAATAGCCCAACCACTCATTTAGGTTACATACCCAATAGGATTAATTTAAATTAAGAATTGATTGTTATGCCGACCAATATTTTTAGGTTAAATATATTAATTCAATTTTTTATTTGTCCAAATATCAACCATAATGAAAAGGAATACAATCATTTTTGGAACAAAAAAAATGGAAATCCAATTGTTCCAGATCATGCTGAAATGCATTGCAGTATTAATACTTCTTAATTTAATTTTTTCCTCGGATTTGTTGGCCCAGGAACAAACAAGTAATAAAAAGAAGGATATTGATGAAATTAGGCTAAAGCTAAATGACGACGGAAGCCATTATCTCAAACTTACAATTTTGGGCCAGTTTTGGTTTCGTTACAATGAGAGCAATCCGGGAACTACTGTTTTGAAAGAACCAACCGCCCAAACTTTTGATATCGGAATACGAAGAGCACGATTCCAATTTTATGGGCAACTTACAGATCATACTTTTTTTTATTTCTATTTTGGACAGGATAACTTCAACTATCTTTCACCAAGAAAATTTACGCCTTTTATACAAGATGCTCTGGCCGAATACAAGGTTAAGAAAAGAAGTGAGGCATTGATTTTTGGCGGCGGTCTCAGTATTATTGGCGGATTATCACGCTTTTCCCAGCCCCAGGTCGCCAATATCATGTCGATGGATATACCGCTTTTTACACAATCAACCTTTGACCTCACCGACCAGGCCGGACGCAAATTAAGTATGTATGCGCGGGGCCAGGTTGGCAAACTGGATTACCGTTTAATTCTCAGCAACCCATTTCCTATAACTACAAGCGGTACGATTCTTCCAACCGGAAATCCTACCTCCTCCTATTCTAATTTTGCTCAACAAGGAAATCATTTACAATATCAAGGGCTCTTAATCTGGAATTTCTTTGACAGGGAAACTCACGTAGTAGCCTATATGCCGGGAACGTACTATGGCAAAAAAAAAGTCTTGAACTTGGAGGCTGGGTTTATTGAACAAAAAAACGCAACATGGTCCAGCCCGGATGGCGGCCAAACTGTTAATTATCATCCGCTAAATTGCTGGTCGGTTGCTGTCTTTTACGACGCTCCTTTAAATAAAGAAAAAGAAACTGCCTTAAATGCATATCTTGGATACTTTGATACTCATTATGGCCCGGGTTATTTACGTTATGTTGGGATAATGCCCCCAGCCGATGGGCTGACTGCATCAGCCCCCTATCTTGCCGGCAGCCAGGGTAATGCTTTTCCTACGTTTGGCACTGGGCACGTTATTTATTCGCAATTTGGCTATTTATTAGATAAGGATTTATTGGGAAAGAATAATGGTACGCTTATGCCTTATGCCACTTTGCAAACCGCAAGCTATGATCGCCTTGATAAACGAATGACAGTATTTGATTTGGGTATCAATTGGCTTATCAATGGAAATACAAGCAAACTGTCCCTCGATTATCAAAACAGGCCGGTTTATTCTTTGGTTGCCAATAATTTGACAAGAAATGCCTCGAGGGAAGGACAATTGGTATTGCAATACCAGTTTTCTTTTTAGCAATACCGGGAAAGTTATCCATGCAACAAGTGGACCTGACCCAAAATGTTCCGCTGGTTGCTTTAAACACAAGTTTTAAAATTGGTCAAAACAAAAAAAACGACCTTTACAATATCGTAAAGGTCGTTTGTGCGCCCTAATGGGTGGTTCTCGAACCACTTCCCCAGAGATTTGCAGATTTTGGCAAACTTACCTTAACGTATGGACTAGAAAAGCTAAGGTAAGTTTGTACTGTTATGTAATAACTTTGCACATGCCATCTAATAGAGCGATTAGTTGTTAATCCTGAACACATCTAAATCCAACATGCTCCATTCCACTATCCTCTGTACTCTTCATGCGCCTGGCTACACGATAACCCGAGCAATAACTGTCATTACATAAAAAGGATCCCCCTCTTATTACCCGTTTTTTAGCGTATGGATCTTCAGGGTCATAACTATTAGCCGGCCCTTTGGGGTTTAAAGCACCTTTTGCAATAGTTGAATAGTATTGGTTATTGTAAAAGTCGGCGCACCATTCCCAGGCATTTCCCGCCATATCATACAAGCCATAACCATTCGGTGTAAATGATGCAACAGGCGCCAGGCCATAGAACTTGTCTCTCAACGTATTATGATCTGGAAAATGCCCCTGCCAGGTATTAGCTTTTACTTTACCCTGATCAACCGGTTCATCACCCCAGGGGTATATTTTGTTCTGCAACCCTCCCCTTGCGGCCCACTCCCATTCAGCCTCAGTAGGCAGGCGTTTACCTGCCCATTTACAGTAGGCAACAGCATCATACCAGGATATATGCACCACAGGATAATTGTCCTTCCCTTTGATATTGCTACCCGTACCGTGCGGATGTTTCCAATCAGCATCCTTTTTCCAGGCCCACCATTGTGTATAATCATTCAGGTCAACAGGAGTTTTTGGCGGATCAAATACCAGTGATGCCGCAACCAATAAACTATCATCCGGTTTAGGTGTGCCTGGGGCAACTTGTTTTTTCAACTCGTTCCAATCTGGCTTACGCTCAGCAGTGGTTATGTATCCGGTAGCTTTAACAAACCGGGCAAACTCAGCATTGGTAACCTCCGTTACATCCATCCAAAAGCCGTTTAGTGTTACCTTGTGTGTTGGATATTCGTCCGGCGAGGCTTGCTTATTATTGGCACCCATTATAAATGTGCCTGCTTTTATCCAGATCATTCCTTTATGAGATTCACCTGTTTTAAATTCCGGTACATTGGTGATCGTTGTTTGCAACGAAACAAAACGTTTCGGAATATTTGATTCACAGCATAATGCCCTTGTTGCTTTAACAGGCGTAACTACGCTGGTTGCCTGGTCTGCTTTACACTTGCACGATGACCATACAAGACTTATGCCCAGCAATAAAATCAATATCGGCAGCCACTTTATTACTTGAAATTCTTTTTTCATCATCATTTGATAAATGAAACCTGCTGCAACAATTGCTGCAGCAGGTTCTCATCATTATTTATATTCAATTGTGACATTCTTCAAATGTCCGGTAAATTTGAAAGGGGTTTTATAATGATCAGACACTGCTGAATTCAGATCCTGTCCCACATCAATAGCATCAATGTAGCCCCCAATGTATTTTATTTCGTCGGCAACTATGTCCCTTTCGGCTACTTTTACGTCATTTACATAAATGGACTCTGTTCCAGCATTTTCGTTTCGGTTTGCTTTAACTTTCTGACCGGCTACCGCATCCTGATCACCCTCTTTTGCTTTAGGAGCAATATAATGTAATTCAAACCGCAGGTTTAATTTCCCTTCGGGCAGAGGTTTTGATTCAAGGTATTTGACAATAGTTCCGGTATTATGCGCCACCTGAAATTTTCCATTTTTAATAAACAAGCTTAAGCCGTCAAAGTCGCCTCCATTTGCATATAATACCCCCTGGTCATTTTTTGAATAAGCATCTACCTGTGCAGTAATTGAGAATGATTGTTTGCTTAATTGCGGGCCGCTGTAACTTAAAAACTGATCGACCCCTGGATATAACACAATTTTATTCGAAAATCCGAATGCACTTCTTTTTCTGCCGCCTATTCCTCCATCCTGAGAACCATCAATAAGTGGATAAACATTATATTTTTTTGCTTCATGGTCAAACAGGTCCACTAATTCTTTCAACTTTCCCGTGTCTTTTTTTGCGAGGTCGATCCTTTCATTAAAATCATTATTCAGATTATATAATTCCCATACATCATTAGCAAAGTCGGTCCCGGTTTGATGATACACTTCTGCCTTCCAGCCATCTTTGTAAATGGCTCGTTTACCTCTTAGCTCATAATATTGAATGGTATGACGAGACGCTACAGCAGCATCCTTGATGCTATAAACAAGGCTAGAGCCTTCGAATGGCTTCTGTTTATATCCGTTGATCACATCAGGAACGGTAGTGCCGGTAAGGTCAACAATGGTAGGCGCTATATCAATAATATGACTGTACTGATTTCGGATACCTTTTTCTTTTATTCCTTTAGGATAAAAAATAATTAATGGGTTGTGCGTACCCCCTTCTGAGTTAGCGTCTGCTTTCCATAAGCGAAATGGCGTATTTGTTGCCTGTGTCCATCCGGAAGGTGCATCCATGTCTGAACTTGATGTTCCAAACTCATCAATATGCTTTAAAGCCTCGGCTACCTGTTCTTTGCCGGGCAGGCCAGTAATATGCCCATTAAAACTACCGTTCGGCGTGCTGTGGCTCGACCCATTGTCGCCTATCATTGCCAAAATGATCGTGTTATCTAACTGGCCTGTTTCCTTAAGATAGTTTACAATCCTTCCAAATTCATAATCAGCCTGGGTAAGCATAGCTGCATATACTTCCATGTGCTTTGAATAAAGCTCTCTCTGATCAGGGGTAAGACTGTCCCAGGCTGGCACTGTTGGATCGCGATCCGGTAAAATGGCATCGGCAGGAATTATACCTAATTTTTTCTGCCTTGCAAATACTTCTTCACGGTACCAGTCCCACCCCTTGTCGAATTTTCCTTTGTATTGATCTATAAATTTTTTATCTGCCTGGTGAGGCGCATGGATAGCGCCCGTAGCAAAGTATAAAAAGAAAGGGTTATCCGGATTGGCTGACCTTTGATTGGCAATATATTTAATGGCCTTATCTGCAAGCAGGGTACTTACGTGTTTGGTATTGGGCTCCACATCAGCTACCTGGTTATCTTCATATAGATTTGGGTGATACTGATCTGTATGGCCAAGATGCCATCCAAAAAAATGGTCAAAGCCCTGCCCTGTAGGCCAACGGTCAAAAGGCCCTGCCGAGGTGATTTCGTTAAGCGGGGTCAGGTGATATTTCCCGACCGCAAATGTATTGTAATGGTTCTCGTGCAATATCTGGGCTATAGTTGCCTTATCACCGGGCATGTGGGCATCGTAACCCGGGAAACCCATGGCACTATAATTAAAGTATCCCATGTGCACCGAATGATGATTGCGCCCCGTTAACAGTGCGGCACGGGTTGGGCCACAAATAGCTGTTGTGTGAAAATTAGTATAGCGCAAACCATGACTGGCCAGGCTATCCAGCGTAGGGGTTTCCATTAAACCGCCAAACGCGCTTGATGTACCGTAGCCGGCATCATCAATTAAAAACAGAACTACGTTGGGTGCTCCTTTTGGTGCATGCTTTTTTTCGGGCCACCACTCTTTTGATTCACTAAAGGTTTTTCCTATTTTACCTTTAAAGGTTTCTGCTGTATCCGTTTGCGCATCAGCATGCTGTAGAAATGCAAAAAGCAACAAACCCGGGGTTAACATGTAACCTGTTATTCGTTTTAAATTTGATATGAATTTCATAGTTATATATGAGTTTTGATGAATGATTACTTATTAGTTTACTACCACCCGGGGTTCTGCGTTACTTTTGGGTTGATATCTATTTCGGCCTGCGGAATGGGAAACAAATTGTCTTTATCGCTCACAGCGAATTTTGCCTTGACCGTTTTTACTGCAGTAACCAACCGTCCGGTTCGTACAAGGTCAAACCAGCGCTGGCCTTCTTGTACAAATTCAAAACGTCGTTCCTGATAAACTGCATCCCTGAAAGCAGATTGGGACAGTCCCGGTGTAATATCAGGCACTTTTGCTCTTTCCCTTACCTGGTTAATGGCTGCATAGGCCGCAGTTGTAGGGCCCTGATCCTCGTTCAGCGCCTCAGCATACATCAGCAATACATCAGCATAACGCAGCACCGGGAAATTGATGCCGGATTCAATAGGGGTAAGCAATTGGGTCGTATCTACAAATTTTCTGAGTCCGATGTATTTAAATGTATACGAAAGCCCGGTAGTTGGATTAACCAACGATGTAAAGTAAGTAACGGCTTTGCGGGTGTCGGTAGACAGAAATGATCGGTACAAATTGCTGTCAGCTGGAAGGTCAGGTGGAATTTTAGTACTAAATCCCGAAAACACATCAGTCATGATCCGGTCCCGGCTATTGCTTGCACCCGAGTTAGAAAGAAATTGTACTGAAAAAATATGTTCCTTCCCGTTTTTGGTCGATTTATTAAAAACGTCTGCATAATTATTGAAAAGTCCATAGCCATAAGGGCCACTGATCACCTCAAGAGATTTGGCGATGGCATTTTTCCAATCCTTTCTTGTCAGATATACTTTTGCCAGCAAGGTTTTTGCGGCACCCGAAGTAGCCCTGCCAATGTCATTTCCGGAATAACTGACAGGCAGATTTTC
This sequence comes from Mucilaginibacter sp., assembly GCF_028287845.1. Lineage (GTDB taxonomy): Bacteria > Bacteroidota > Bacteroidia > Sphingobacteriales > Sphingobacteriaceae > Mucilaginibacter. Next base: position 67,331 of record NZ_JAQBOW010000163.1, on the reverse strand, counting down.
GGCATCGGTAAGGTCTGCAATAATCTGTTTGTAAACATCCTCGGCAGGTGTTCTTTCAACAGTAGTCTGGCTTATGGTAGCGGCCTGGTGCAGCACCAAAGGAACATCACCAAATAAGCGCACCAGATTAAAATATAGTAAAGCCCTTATAAATTTTGATTCGCGCACAAGCCTGTTCTTGATCGTGGTATCCAGTTGCATAGGTGATATATTATCAATAGCTACATTGGCCCAGTTTATTCCACGATAATGCTGCGTCCAGTTTCCCAGTATGCGGTTATTATTGGCTATATAGGTAATACTGCCCATCGCTCTCACATCGGCATTACTGGCGGCATTGCCCTCCGTTTCGTCATCCGTTGCCGCGTCCGCCATAAAATAAAGCTGGCGGCCATACATCGGGAAATCGCCGCCCGGATCGGTATTAAGTGAACTATAAACAGAGGTTACTGCTGATATTGCATCGTTTTCTGATTGATAAAACTGGCCCTGCACAATGATCGATTTTGGATCTTCATTCAGCTTTTTGCAGGACAAAAAGGCAATTGTCACCAATAAAAAAAGTCCTATTTTTTTCATGATATTCATAACTTAAAATGTGATGTTTAATCCCGCCAGGAAAGTTTTAGAACTTGGGTAAGTGCCGAAGTCTATTCCTTGCAACAGGTTATTTTGTCCAAACGTATTTACCTCCGGATCGTAACCTGTATAATGGGTGAACGTGAGCAGATTCTGGGCCGAAACGTACACTCTTAATTGTTTGGCCAATATTTTATGGGCCACTGCCGGGCTGAAATTATAACCCAGCGAAATATTCTTTAACCGCAAGTAAGAGCCGTCCTGCATATATTGGTCAATCACTTGCGCCACCGGACTATAACTTGCGCGTGGTATGCTATTACTTGGGTTGGTTGGTGTCCAGCGTTGCAGCAATACTGTTGATGCATTTTGACCCAGGTTGGTCAGCTCCAGTTCTTCCTGCAATAAATTGTAAATTTTATTACCATAAGATCCCTGGAAGAAAACAAACAGGTCAAAATTTTTGTAAGTAAACGTGTTCGAAAAACCATAAATGAATTTCGGCTGCACGCTACCGAGATTGGTTTTATCATTAGCGTTGATGGCACCGTCTTTATTAATGTCCACATATTTACGGTCGCCGGCTTGCTCAGTACCAAGCGTTGGCAATTGGCTTATGTTATCAGTTGATTGTATGATCCCAGCTGTTTTATAGCCCCAAATAGTACCAAGTGGCGAACCAACTTTTACAACTACTGGTGAAAGTTTATACAACGGATCGCTGTATGCATCGGCGATTTGCGCATAAAATGATTGCTGCCCGTTAAGACTCAATACCTTGTTGCGGTTAAAGGAAACGTTGGCGGAAGTTTTCCATTTAAAAGAGCCTGATTTTATATTTTCCGTATTTAATGCGATTTCGAGCCCCTTATTTTCCACGCTGCCTGCATTCTCCAGTTCAGCAGCATAACCAGATGAAAGCTGAACAGGCACACTGATGAGCAGGTTGCTTGTTCTTTTATAATAGGCATCTGCTGTAATACTTACCCGGTTGTCCAATAAACCCAGATCTACGCCCACATCATATTGCGCTGTCGTTTCCCATTTCAGATCAGGATTACCAAGACTGGTTGGAGCAAAGCCGGTTTGAACAGTTCCGTTAAAGAAATAATTGGTTGGGCTAAGGGTTACCAGAGACTGATACTCCCCTATCTCCTGGTTACCGGTTGTACCTGCACTTAAACGCAGGTTTAAATTGGAAATGGCTGGTGCATTTTTAAGAAAATCTTCCTCTTTTACGTTCCATGAAAAACCTGCCGATGGGAAATAGCCCCATTTATTATTTGCTCCAAAACGTGATGAGCCGTCGGCCCTGGCGGTTACCGTAAAATTATACCGATGTAAAAAAGAATAGTTTATACGACCCAGCCATGAATTAAGGGTCCAGCTATATTGACCCGAAGTAGGAATTAGCGGAACAGATCCACTCTGCAAGCTATTATATCCCGTAAGGTTAGAAATAAAATTTTGCGATCCCGACGTATTAAAAATACCTGTAGATGTTTGGGTTGTGTAGCCAACTAATACATTAAACGAATGCTCATTTAAGACTTTATTATAGGTAAGGGTGTTCTCGTTTACCCAGGTAGCTACTTTATTTGCGCCTATATTTGCAATACCGTTTGTAGCATAACCCGAAGTAGTGTTTGAAGGTAAAAACTGGTTCTGCCTGGTATTGATCACATCGGCACCAATACTGACTTTCGCTTTTAAGCCGGGGATAATTTCATACTCGCCATAAAAATTACCTAATACACGAAATGCATCGGTTTCATTGGTGGTTATTAACAGATCCTGTATCGGGTTGCCGGGCGTGGATGTGAAAGGATTGATTGTATTATATGATCCATCAGCATTTTTTATAGGCACCGTGGGCGCGGTGTAAAGGATAGAAGCGATATTAGTTCCCGAGCTACCATTTTGGTACGACTGGCTTCCGGTAGCATTCAGGCCGATCTTAAATTGATCAGAGACATTCCGGGCATAATTGGCTCGTACAGATATCCGTTTGAAACCCGAATTGAGTATGACCCCTTCCTGGTCAAAATAATTACCTGAAATATCATAAACCGACTTATCATCCCCTCCTGAAACAGAAATTGAATGATTTTGAATAGGCGCTTTGCGGAAAGCCGCACTTTGCCAGTCGGCCGCTGTCCCAAATGAACTTACCTGGTTGCTTGTATAAAAGGCGGGTAAATTCTGGCTCGCCTGGATATCATTTGTCAGTTGAGCAAACTGGCTTCCATTCAAAAGAGGCAATTTTTTACGTACCTGCTGCTGCCCCACGTATACACTATAGCTTACATCATTATGCCCTTTTTTTCCTTTTTTTGTGGTGATAATCACTACGCCGTTTGCGCCCCTTGATCCATAGATGGCTGTTGCAGAAGCATCCTTGAGGACTTCAATAGACTCAATATCCGAAGGGTTAATAGTTGCTAACGCATTTAATCCCTGAGCGCTGCTATTAGGGTTTACACTACCCTGTGTGCTGGTATTGTCGTTGTAAAATGGAAAACCGTCAATCACATATAAAGGCTCATTGCCCGCGGTGATGGAATTTCCGCCCCTTATCCTTACCGTAGCAGATGCGCCCGGCTGCCCGGAGCTTTGGGTAACCTGTATACCAGGAGCAGCCCCCTGCAGCAAATTATCAGCAGAAGAAACGCCCTGATTTAAGTTCTCTTTCGCAACGGATGAAATAGAGCCGGTAAGCTCCTTTTTCTTTTGTGTACCATATCCAACAATAACCACATCGTTTAATATATTATGATCGGGTTCAAGCCTGATGATAAGATTTTTGTGGGTTCTTATAGATAATTCCTGTGGACGGTAACCTATAAATGATACTACAATAGTCGCATTATTGTTCGGCGCTGGTAAATGGAAAGTACCCTGCTTATCGGTAGTTACGCCTGTTCCGGCATCTTTTATCTTGATACTCGCCCCCGGCAATCCTTGCCCGTTTTCATCAAGTACAGTGCCTGATAAGTTCCTGTCTTCATAATCTCTTGCAGTATCTATTTTGGGGTTTAACTGCTTTAAAAAGTGCCTGCCGGGTAATTTTTTAGGACTTTCTGATTTGGCTGTACTACTGATTATTATAAATAAAAAGAGCAAAAAGAATAGGTATTTTAGAAATCTTGATCCACTCCCAAAAACGGAATGTCTATATATTTCCATATATTTAACTGGTTTTATGTTAATGATTAATTCGTTAGTAAAACTTGTATGAAGATCAGTATGTGATTCGCAGTCTCTCTGGTCTTTCATGTACTTACCGGCAAGGCTTCCTTGCCGGTAATTTTATTTAAGCACAATTATTTATGTCATATCTGTTCTGTTGTATGGTAAGCAATAAATGGGTGTTGGGATGGCATAATCACTGTTGCAGCGTTTAGCAAACAACTAATTATGCTGAAGGAAAAGTTCAGCAACAACAGTACATTGGACGCAATGTTGTTATACAAACAGGTTTTGCCGCTATCTCATAAAAATGTAAACGTGTTTTCATAAACTTCATTTATGAGGCAAATATAGAGTTTTTTAATTAATATACTAATTCTATAGAATTTATAGGTTTAATATATTACACATAAGTATTTTACCTTATAAAGAAGTGATTGTAACTAAGCCCCACAATAAAACCCATAATCATATCCAAAAAGTTATTATCCCTATTACAAAGTATTTTGAATGTTTTTTGGATATTCAATTCAGGGTTTCATCTACTGGTATAAACATTAAAATTTCAATATTCTTGAATTGCTATCCAAGATTTACACCATGCCTATAAAGTAAGAAATCTCATATTTCTTGGATTGAAATGAGTGGGGAGAATACATAATTAACAGCTAAGTTAGGACTGGTGCTTCCGAAGCGTGCAAAAGCTTACCGAGCATAAACCCGCAAGGCCAACGCACTATCCATTTATATCTTTTCCTTTTGCACTTGATCGCACCAAACCTGAGTAGGCTTAATAATTATTTATTCACTTAAACATATTATTTATGGACAGACATTCAATTGAAGGCAAATTACACTACGTTTGAGTATAACTTTTTGCGCCAAAGTGTGCCAAAAAGTGCGCCAAATCCTAATAATAACACAGAAAATACGAAACAGAAAGTAATTTCAACAGAACGACAGACAACTCAATTCTATTAACTAATAGATTCAAAAACTGCATTTCAAGCTTATAGAGGCACTTTTCAGCTTAAAACAACAAAGCCTCTTAGATTGCTCTAAGAGGCCTTAAGTGCGCCCACCTGGGCTCGAACCTATCTTTGTTATCAACTGATAATCAATGAATTATAAAGCTTTCGTCGTTTGAGGTAGTTACATAGGTAACACGCCCTGCCGATAGTCAAATATAGTAATTTGTAATGATTTGTTGATAGTGAACATTGTTTGATTTCGATATTCTATATATCAATTTTTATGATTCTTTTATAAAGATCATGATAATCCAAACCAGTTGTTCGATTCCCGCCCTGGATACTTTTTGGCTTACCGTATGTTCAATGTATGTTGGATATGCGGCCCAGGCATTTTAGGCATAGTCACCGTAAAACCCCTGTTAATGAAATTTCAGTTTTAACAGGATGGGTTAATAATCTTTGATTTACCCTTTATTAATAGTAACAAGGGAATCAAACTCTGCCATAGCCAAAATTCTTCATAAATTCATGTTCTATCACATTTTTTAGCGTATCCGTCACATTTTTAAAAAACGCTTTAGCAGATGTGGTAATATTGATAAAAAATAGGATATGAAGGTTAGGTGGAGAAAACACGAGATCATAATCGTCTCAATGCTGGTAGGCTTAACAGCCATAGGCGATATATTATATAATAAAAAATTTACCGGACAATTTCTTATAGACCAAGGTATTAAAGCTTTTAATGATAATCATATTCGTTTTAGCTACAGCAACAACGTTCTGCTGCCTCAAGCAGGCGTTTTACTTGTATTCTACCTAATATATTTATGGCTGAATCTTATTACTGTTCCCACATTTTTAAAATCAAACAAAACAAAAATCATTGCTTATTTTTTAGCTGCCTTACAGCTGGTTACATTAAGCTATTTATTGGCCCTGGGTGTAAATGCAGCAACATACTATGCACATCCTTATTACTTTAATTATGGCGGATTTGGTTCTTTTGCCATGTTCGGCTATAACGATGAGCCATTGAAACATTTATTTTTTGGCTTTGATAGGGCCCTTATTTTAGTAGGTATTTATTTGACTTACATAAGCATAAGAGAGTATATCATCTATAAAATAGATAAATCCGGCACCAAAAAGCCGTTTCGGATTTTAATTACTAATCAAATTACTACATTACTTGTCATCTTCTTCACTGTACCGGCGTTAGCATTGACATTCCATCTTATAAACAATGACTTTATTTATCTTATTTACTTTGTTTTTGTAAGCCCTACCATTATAGTTTATATTACATTAACTTACTGGCTATTCCCGGCAAAAGAAGTAGTGAGTTTCAATTTTCAATTTGTTGGGCGCTTGATAGTGATTACTTTTATTTTCACTTTCATCGGGCCAGTATTCTGGGTATTATTTACACATGTTGGTTTCAATGGTAATTTATTACCCCTTTGTTGGGGTTTCCAACTATTGGTTGTAACGCCTGTTACATGGTTGCTTTATCAGCAGCGGAAAGATAAAATATTACAATTAAGCGGTGCAGCAAAAGCACTAACTAAATCAAAAGCTGATCTTCAGTTTCTGCGCTCACAAATCAACCCTCATTTTTTATTTAACGTATTAAATACTTTATATGGCACTGCTTTGCGAGAAAAAGCGAAAGATACGGCAGAAGGCATACAAAAACTTGGGGATATGATGCGCTTTATGTTGGGTGATAATCATCTTGATTTTATTCCGATGAGCAGTGAGATAGCCTATCTGAATAACTACATTTCGCTTCAAAAATTGCGAATCCAGATAGTCGAAAATATTACAATTGAAACAAATATTAATGAAGACAATTGCAGGCATCTTATTGCACCTATGCTGCTTATTCCATTCGTAGAAAACGCTTTTAAGCATGGTATAAACCCACTTGAAAAATCATGGATTAAAATTAATCTGAATTGCGACCAACAACAAATACATTTTGAAGTACGCAACAGTGTATTCCCCACTACTGATAATGACCCCGAAAAAGATTATTCCGGCATTGGGCTGCAAAATGTTCGGGAAAGATTGAATTTATTTTATATCGATCAGTATCAATTGAATTACGGAATAAACAACGCAGAGTTTGTTGCAGAACTGATTATTGACACAATGCTAATAACTAATTGAGATATGTTGCAAGCTATAGCGATTGATGATGAACCCATTGCACTGGAAATTATAAAAAACCTGGCGGCAGAAGTGCCTTTTATAGAGGTGATGGCTTGTTTTACTAATGCTTTAGCTGCGACAAGCTATCTGCAAAAAAACAAAGTAGACGTACTTTTCCTGGATATTAAAATGCCAAACCTGTCAGGTATAGACTTTATAAAAACTATTAGTAATCCTCCACTGGTGATTTTCACAACAGCTTATAGTGAACATGCTGTACAAAGCTTTGAACTTGATGCCATTGATTATTTATTAAAGCCATTTTCTTTAGAACGCTTTTTAAAAGCCTGCAATAAAGCTTTCGAGCAATTTGAATTAAGGAAAAATCACCAGATGGTTCAACCGATGGCTCCGGCAATGTTTATTAAAAGTGGTTATGAACACATTAGGGTTGAACTGGATGATATTTTATATGTAGAAAGCGTAGGCAATTATGTGCAATTTGTAAAGGAGAAACAGAATATTACCTCACGTTTGACGATGGGCGAAGCAGATGCTTTCTTGCCGGGTTCCGCCTTTGTACGTATTCACCGGTCTTATATCGTCTCAAAAAAACACATCCGAAAAATAGATAAACGAACGGTTTGGATAAATCAAAAAGAGATACCCATAGGTGAGGCCTACTTGCAGAACATCAAAAAAATAATCAAAAACAACTAAATAACATGAAAAAAATACTTTTAACGGCACTGGCCCTTTGGCCGGTACAAACTCTTATTGCCCAAACAACAGCAAAAAAATTAGACTCGCTGATGAATGGCTATACACAGGTACATAAGTTTAATGGCTCGGTATTGGTAGCTAAAAACGGGCGGATCGTTTTGGAAAAAGGCTATGGCTTTAAAAATTTCAAAGCCCAAACTTTAGATGATGCCAATACCATTTACCAGCTAGCTTCAATCACCAAGCAATTTACATCTACAGTTATATTAAAGCTAATAGAGGCGCATAAATTGGCGTTAACAGATAAACTCACCAAATACTACCCTAATTATCCTAATGGCGAAAATATTACCATTTATAACCTTTTAACACATACAGCCGGTATACCTAATTATACCTTGGATTCTGTATTTATGAAAGATATAGTGCATAAACAAGCCAAACCACTAAGTATAGTTGACGCGCTGATTAAATACAATAAGGCCGACTTCGCGCCCGGTACAAACTGGAAATACAGCAATCAGGGATACCAGTTGTTAGGTGAAATTATTGAAGAACTCACTAAAATGACTTACTATCAGGCCGTGAGAAAATACATATTTATCCCTTTGCATATGTATAACAGCGGGTTTGATTTTATACACCTGAAAAGCAGCAACAAAGCAACAGGCTATTATACCTACCCATCAAAAAACAACAGCCAGGAAGCTTCTATTATTGATTCGGTTGAGACTTTTTCAGCCGGCTCAATTTATTCGACTATCGGCGATCTGTTTAAATGGCATAAAGGGCTTCAGGACCATCAAATTATTAGTAAAGCATCGCTTGACCAGGCTTATACGCCCGTTAAAAACCATTATGGTTTTGGTTGGCAGATTGATTCGCTTTACGATAAAAGAGTGATATCTCATAGCGGAGATATATGGGGTTTTAAAACCAATATAGCCCGTATAACGGACGATGACGTATGCGTTATCCTGCTCAACAATATTGAGGATGAAGAGATGAGAGGCGAGGTTACAAGGGATATACTTTCTGTTCTTTACGATAAACCATATGCCGTGCCTGTTAAAAGACGGGAAATAAAAATAGATGAAGAAATACTTAAAAAATACGCTGGTATTTATGTTACTCCGAATTTTTCGATGGAGGTTACGATTGAAAACGGGCAACTATGGATACAGACAACAGGGAGGCCCAAAGAAAAAATGTTCGCACAAACAACTAATTTTTTCTTTTCGAAAGAGGCAGAGGCACAAATAAAGTTTGAAAATGATGAAACCGGCAAGGTGGACAAGGTAACTATATACGTGTCGGGGCGGCAGTTAGAAGGTAAAAAAACGAATTAAATCAACATCAATATGAAATCTCTAATTTTGATTTTTGAAGGATCGGCTGCCAAGACTTTGCGAACAGGAACGTTTTTTCGCATATAATCCAAGACCATTGTCAATAAAAACTGGCCGCTGGCTTCAATATAACCACTTGTTTATTAATAGCATGTTCACTATGACTATTCACGTTACGTGAACAAAACAAAATGATGAACGAAAGTAAGATAGTGGAAACGGGCCGGACATAAAAAACCGCTAAGCCATTAGCGGTTGGTTGGGTAATACAATTGGGTTAGTCTCGGTTATTAATGCATAATTGACGCCCGATATCCCTGACAGGTTCCTGATCATCATCATCACATTGTCAGGGTTTTCTTTCCGGGGTAACAATTTGAAGGATATGTTCATTGCCTTCTTTAAAAGCATTGCTCTGAATTAATACTTGTTGCATAACTTCCATAGATTCGCCGGTAATCGTGGCGCTGAATAAAAGGGCCCGTTGCAGCATTCGGATGTAGATATCAGCTTGGTTCCTCCTGGTTAATTGCCTTAGTGCACCGAGATAGTCTTCACGAAATACCGTTGGAATGATGATTTTAGTTTGTTCGGCTTTGACCAGCTCCGCATTCATCATTACCCTTGCGACCCTGCCATTGCCGTCCAGAAAAGGGTGTACTTCGCTGATCATAAACATCATATAAGCTGCTTTGGAGAATGGATGTTGCAGGCCTCTATAAAAATCAAAGCCCTGAATGAGCGTACCCCTGACCAGAGAATGATCAACAAATTCCGTATCCCCGGCGCGGTTATTCTTGTCTTTAAATTCGCCTGGATTTTTGGACGGCCTGGCGCTCAGCATGATTTTGTGCCGGTATTGTAGTATCTGCAACAGCTGTTCAGGACTTTCGGGGGTAATGGCCATTTCTGTCCGGTTACTCACGATTTGATAAGTACCAAGTACATCATGGGAATCCTCGTCCCTTGCAGGCAGCGGTTTGCCGGTTTCAATGATTTGTTTTGCTTCCTCAATACTGAATTTAGTTCCTTCTATGAAATTGGAAAAGTAGGCCTCGAAAAATGCAAAATTCCTAAATGATTTCAGCGTCATATTGTTTTCAGGCACGTCGGCAAACTCGCGCTGTTGCAATTCCACGAATAGTTTTTCAAAAAGAACGATACGTTGCGGGTCATACGGGTGCCCAAATGCCCTGGCGATAGCGACCGGCGAAGTTAAGATATCCGATGGTTTAGTGGTCAGGATGACGCTGATCAGCCGATTCAGTTTGTTAAACTCCTTTTGCATGCTGAGTTCTTCGCTGAGCTGCCGGGCGGTGTCACGCAACATATTTAATCCATCTTCCCCTTTGACCCTAACGACCTGGTCCATCTTTTCTTCGATTTCGGGTAACGTCAACGTTTTCGATTGCGGGCCTGGCTTCCGGGATTCCTGGAAATTTTCCAGCAAGGCGCGTTCCTGTTGCGAAACATACAGGCCATCGGAAAACAAGATGTCCCCAAGTACAGGCCCCTGCCCTTTAAAAAAATTCAAAGTCACGCCCGGAAGTTTGATCTTGCGGTCATGTGTATAGGTTAGAAACAGGTCGCCTGAAGATGTCGGCTTGTACTCCAATGCCGAACGATGGCTTAACACGATTCCGGGATATAATTTCCCTATAATTTTGAAAACATTGCGCCTGACAATAACGGCAGGATCTTCATCCAGGTTCGGGGTAAATACCCTGGCGGCGATCTTGCGAATCTTACCGTCCTTTTCAAGTTTTGATATTGCCCTGCTCGTTCCGGGATCACTTGATGAAAAAATGATCTCTTGCAGGTGTAGTGGGATGTTTTTATCCATAACAGGTTGACCTTTACAAATTTTTACGGCTAATCAGCGCTAAACCCTTATTTGAGCAATTTTTTGCGACTAATTGTCGAATATATGCAAAAATTTGCGATTAGCAATAATGGGGTCAAATCAAATATTTGCGATTAAAAGCTGAAATAGCTACGGCAGGACTGCATGGTTGTAAAAATGTATTTTATAACTTAATTCTCAATAATTGCTTTAACTGACAAGCTATTCTCAATAAAGATTTTAGTTAAAATGACTGTTATCATTTTATTGATGTTGTTTTTTATTTAGCATTGCCATATATGAAACCTAAAAACGGACTCATTGCAATTAGCTATTTAATCACATCCCTTGGTATTCTTGTGGTGATTGGCTGGATTTTTAATATCCTCATCCTTAAAGCTGTGTTGCCTGGCTTTACAACCATGAAAGTCAATACTGCCCTTTGTTTTATCGCTTTGGGAATGGCTTTAAATCTTATATTAACAGGAAAGAGCCGTAGCCTTTATTTGATATCGGCTGGCTTTGTGTTTCTTTTATGCCTTCTTTCCCTTTTACAGGATATTTTTAATATCAATTTTGGGATGGATGAATTATTAATAGCAGATAAAGGCAATTTATTGAAAAATAGTTTACATCCTGGCCGAATGTCTCCTACCACTGCATTTTGCTTTTTCCTTATAGCCCCTTCATTATTCATATTGAATAACAAGAGATGGAACATTTTCGGTCAGTATATACTTCATTTTGTTTCACTAATCACTTTTATTGCTGTTGTTGGCTATTTTTTTAGCGTTCCAACACTTTATAAATTGCCCTATCTGCCATCTATGGCTGTGCATACGGCTATCGCTTTATTTATTTTTTCGGTAGCGGTATCAATGGTCAATCCATATCTTGGAATCACAGGTTTATTTACAGGAGACAGGATAGGCAACCAAATGGCCCGAAGACTATTTCCAAAAATGATCATTGCAATATTTGTCCTTGCTTTCTTGCGGATTGAGGCGTACAGATACCAGGTAATTGGAGTGGAATTTGGAATCGTTTTGTTTGCATTGTCATTTACTTTTGTCGGCCTCATATTAATTTGGGACACCGCAACTTTATTGAATAAAATAGACCATCAAAGAGAAGATGCGGAAAATGAGATCAGGTTGAACAACGAAAATCTTGAATTAATCGTAATTGAACGAACCGTAGACTTGAAAAAATCTATTGAAACGCAAGAGAAACTAAATAATACATTAATTGAAAAAATTGAACATGTTAAACAACAAGATCATACCATTGAGAAAATTCGGGAGTTTAAATTTTTAGCGGATTCTATTCCTCAAATTATTTGGACCACCAACGTTGATGGAACCGCTGATTATTATAATCAATACTGGTTTACTTATTCTGGCATGACTTTGCAGGAAACAAAAGACCAGGGATGGGTATCTGTTATGCACCCCGATGATATTGAAAAATGTTTAACGGCCTGGACGGAATCATCTACTACAGGCACATCCTTTGAAAGTGAATATCGGCTTAAACGGGGTTCTGATGGTATGTATAAATGGCATTTGGGGCGAGCGCAGCCCATGAAAAATGAAGATGGTGAAATTATTAAATGGTTTGGGTCAAGCATTGACATTGATGAGTATAAAAAAGCGATAGAACTGCAAAAGAGAATTGCCCAATTTGAAGATTTTAATCGGATAGTTGCACACAACTTACGCGGGCCGGCAGGAAGTATTCAAATGATATTAGCCATGATGGCGGAGTCTGAATCTGATACAGAAAAATCGGAACTTTTTGGGATGCTGGAAAAATCAAGTGCCACCCTAAACGAAACACTAAATGACTTAATGAAGGTACTGGAAGTCCGAAATAATAATACTTTGCCTTATGATCATTGTGATTTAACAGAAATAGTGGCCGGAGTTGAAGCCATGTTAACGGGGCAAATTGTTTCCAAGAATGCAAAGATATCTACTGACTTTGAAACGCCTTCAATGAAATTTCCCCGAATCTATCTGGAAAGCATATTTTATAATATGATCAGTAATTCCTTAAAGTATAGTAAAGCCGACATTCCGCCGGAAATCAGGATTACTTCCCGCTTCGCGAATGATAAAGTTATACTTGCTTTTAGTGACAACGGACTTGGAATAGATTTAATTATGCATGGAAACAGTATGTTTAAATTAAATAAAATATTCCATAGGGGATTTGATAGCAAGGGAGTTGGCCTTTTTATGACAAAAACACAAATAGAAACGTTTGGTGGAAGTATCAGTGTTGAAAGCGAGCCGAACATTGGAACAACATTTACAATTGAACTGTAAAGTCTTCAAAAACAATGAGCTTACCAAACCACATTACATTAGTGAAACATACCAGTTGTGTTGAACTGAAGATTACCAATTAAAATAGTAGTTATGTCGTTAAATGGTCTTTAAAAATTATTCCAATGAAAAAAATCGAAATAGTAAGTATTATTGATGATGATGCCTTTTTTCAGTTCTCTACAAAAAAAACGTTAGAGTTAAGCAACAAGGTCGAACACATCCTCCAGTTTCATGATGGTGAAGAAGCCATTCAATATTTTTTAGAAAACAAGGACGAACCGGATAAAATACCTGATTTAGTGTTTTTAGATTTAAATATGCCTTACATGGATGGGTGGCAGTTTCTAGATAAATTTATGGTAAATGACTTTAAAAAGGAATTGATAACCATTTACATCTGTACATTTTCTACCAGTAAATTTGATTTAGATAGGGTTTCAAATTATCCTGTATTAAAGGGATATCTTCTCAAGCCAATTTCCAAAGCGGATTTTTTTGAAAAGTTAGAAAAAGAACTTGAAAACGATTCGCTTTTGGATTAAAAGATGATGTCATTCTTCAAATATTCACGCACCTTCAAAATGTCTTAAAAGCGCCCCGTGTTTTCACCAAAGAGCATCAAATAATAGGGAAACAAGGGATTTTAGCCCCTGAATGTCAATTTCAAATTCTTTGTCAGTTTGCATGGAGATTTAAAACCACAAAAAACACAACACATGAGTCAGTTAAATGCCTCCTATTTTATAACTTAACGTTTGCTTCGCGAACTTTAAGTTGTTGTTGCCAATCTTCCCAAATCATCACCATTGCCAATGTATCCAGTTCGCAATATTTTAAAAGCGATGAATGGATAGGTTTCCTTTCCTCCGGTTTCATTTCTGTAAACTGCATTTGGGCATAAGCCATCATTGCTGCACCTCCATCACTTAACTCAGCCTCCTCATCCATCAGCAAATCGTCTAATAAGGATTCATCTATTCCTGCGAATATAGACTTCAGTTGTTTATAAGGGCTGATTACCTTACCCTGGTTATCCAGGTCGATCCATACCTTTTCACTAAAATTTAAACTCTGATTTTTGTCTTTATAGATGGGGCGGCTATACTTTTCCTGAAGGAATGGGCTGTTGTTTAGTATCGCTGGTAAAATATCTTTAATGGAATTTGATCCGTTGGTGAGTGGAGAATAATAAAATTTCTTAACCCAATCCAATAAATCTATCATGTTCCGGGTGCCTTCCCATTTTACGGTACTGTCCCCCGTGGATTTACTAATTGTTTCAATCCATGAACATAATTCATTGGCATCCGGTTCAGATGATTCTCTTAGCTGCCGGTGAATAGCGTTAAGTATAGAATTTTCATGGGCAGCATACCGAAAAATATTGCCGCTATCTCCATCAAGATCCGCTTTAAGTTTCCTGATAAATTCAAAATTGGGAAAGCTGCCCTCCGTATTTAGCCACTGCCCTTTATGTTCAATAGTGCCGTCCTGATGAAGCACATGATGTGAAAACTGAAAAGCGATCTGTTCATAAGGCCTCCGGTTCGCGTTAAATGGAATAGCCACAGCAGAGGTTTCAAAATCTATGAAGTGTAGCGGATAGGTAAGGGTTGAAGAAATCTGCTTAAATCCTTCATCATCAAAATAGTTCGATAAGTCCTTGTCTTTTGATTTCTGTACCTGTAATTCCTGACGATCAACCCGGCTTAGGCCTGGTTCAGTATTAAATTGGGGTTTCTGACCTTCCAAGTCAATTCTACTTAATTGAGATTGAAAAAATATGTTATTATCCAGGTACTCATTTTTTTTCCTAAAGTCCCAAACATTAAGTATAGATGGTTTTAAAAAGTCCTCCTCGGTAAAGCCATTGACGCTTTTCCAGCATTCCTTATACCCATTTTTTAAACCTAAAGCTTCTTGCTCCGGCGTAGCGCGAAACTCGCAGGTCTTACAATACGCTCTTATTTTGCCCTGTATGCGTTCATCAGATTTATATTTTTGGGCAAAAAAATCAATCCATTCTCTAAACGATTTGGTATCATCATTATACAACGGGTCATCTTTTAGCAGCATATCTGCCAGTTCATCTATATTGACACGACAAAGGATTTCTTGTCCAATAGCTGCGGGTGAAACATCCCCTGATACCTTGACTGAAACTTTATTATCCCTATTCTTTTGAATATGAAAATGTTGATTCAGACCGTCAACCGATGTCTTTTTACTTTTATCTGCCAACATCAAAAACGCCTTAACCTTTAAATCGGGCCTGGAACGGGAGATCACATACTTTTGGAAAGTAACATCATAAACATAGGGTTGCCATTTTGGAGAAATTCCATTGGCATTTAAAATTGATGCTTTTAAGTTTGTCGGATCGTATGATTTTGCCTTAACTTCAAATAATTTCAGGCTGTTCCCGTCTTTGACAACGATGTCTGCCCTGATAAAAAACAAATCAAAACAGAAAGCAGCTTCATAAATGGTTACCTTATCTAAAAGTAACAGTTCATTGGTTTTTAGAAGTGCTTTGTCATAATCAAGTTCGTCGATTTTAATTCCGCCTGGAAAATAACATTTCGCAAGTTCACCGACCTGAAATCCACCATTGGCCAAAGCTTCCAAAAAAGTGTCCTGGATCTTTTTATCAGGATACTCTTTTTTTGAATTATAAAAAAGCTTAGTTGGACATTCTAATGCAAGTTTTAATTTGGATTTTGTTAAATATCTCTGACCTGACATTGATTGGGGTTTATAAGTATCACCTGCTCATAATTATCTATTCCGCTCGTTAAAATATATGCCGCAAGGCGAATATTGATTTGTTATTCTATCTTTATATTTAATATACTTCGGATCTTAATGATTTAAAGTGTTTTAAACAGCTTGGCCGGGAGTTTCGGAAGATCCATTTACATTTTCCGTTTGCCTATATTTTTCCCATGCTTCTTTATATAGATTCTCGCTATCATCTTTAAACTTGTTTTTATTTAATAGAATCTCAGCGAATTTTGCATGAAGGTGTTTGTATATAATCTGATGCGCTTTATTTTGCAATAATTTCTCGTCATATTCATCCATTTTAAAATCGCTTTCAACAGCTAAGTTCAAAAGTTTAAATAAATCCTCCTTGTTAATTTCGTCGATTGAGTGCCAATAATCTTTATCGTTCTCTCTTCTATTAAAGAAAGCTTTATTATCGTCAATTTTTAAGTAATCCATAAGTTTTATTTCTCTCTTCGTAAGGTTGCTCACCAGCCTCTAAACAGGCCATCATCACTCCGTAATTGTCTACTACTTCGCCGTCAACACATTTTAGTTGTTTATCGGATGGGTATCCGGAAAATACCTGATATTTTACTACACTCTGACTAACACTTTTACGAGTGTAAACAATATAATCAGGACTTATTGACGCTCCAACCGTGCTGTTATGTGTTACAAGAATTACTGGGATATGCGCAGAGATGTCCTTTAATAATTTGTTTACTTCACTTTTTAAGAACAAGTTATCAAATGAGGATTCAGGCTCATCTATTAATAACATTTCATAGCGCATAGCATCTTTTATTTCATGCAATAGATTAAATTCCGAACGCTCACCACCAGAGACAGAAAAGTTATCTCTATTTAAGGTTATGTAATCAATATCCACAAAGAATTTATGAATTTCTGTAGGTGGTAGTCCCGTTTCTTTGAGAGCTTTAAGAAATGAACCGGGACCATTATACTTGTTAAATGCTTCCGTAAATGTTAATTGGGTTTTGCTTATTGTTTTCATTCTTTGAGCACCGGTAAACTTCTTTGTTGAAACAACTACCTTAAATGAACCAAATTCTTTCCGCTCAATTTCTCTTTCTTTCCTAATTTCATCCACAATTTTAATAAATTTCTTGACTTTATAATTTTCCCAAATGCTGTTATATAAATCAATTTCATTAGGTGGAACAATTGTGGTTTTAAGTTTTAAATCATCTTTTATTTTATTAACTAACTCATTGACCCAATTTCTTTTCAAATTCAATTCATAACTATCAATGTAGTTTTCAATCAATTCACATATTAACTTTTTAAGATTTTCAATATTTAAATGCTTAACTATTATTTGACTATAGGATGTATTATCAATTAATTTTGCCGTAGCCTCGATTAAGTCACTGAGACCTTTTAACTCTGAGATAGAAAACTGTACTTCATCAAAAAGTCTCGCGCGGGAAAAGCTATCATGTTTATGACTATCCGAGGCATATCTAATTAAGCTATCAAGATATTGACCTATTTCTGATTTATTAGCTGTATAGTCAATATTTATAACATCGTCAACGACATGTTTAAATTCTTTCAGGAATCGCTCACTAACATCGCTATTGCGATTTGACATTAACGTTTTAAACTTTTCCTCGTCATTTTGCAATAGAGCAAACTGTTCGATATATTTAATATTATCTGTGAACGCAGACTTAATTTTATTTAGCGTGTATGATTTTCCAGAAGATCTTTCGCCTAATATTACATTTAAACCAGTGGACAAATATAAACCGTCATCTGTGGCTTGAAAACGTTCGTTACCGTCATCTTTAGAAAGAAACACCTTTGTTTTGTCTCGAAGGCAAAATTTTAGCCCCATCAGTGTTAAGTCGCCGATGTCTACAAAAGTAGCTTTAGTAGGATAGGGTGACATATTTTCAATAATTCTAACATCACTAAATATTACTGGCGTTAGCTTAGTGACATCTTGAATACACATTTTAAACTTGGAAGGACTTGTTACTTCGCCTGCATAGATATGAGGACTTAACTTGTTAATAGTCTCTTTTGAAATAATAGGATTCTTATCGGAGTGTGGGATTAATAAATACTTACTTAAGTCTGGAAAAATTATTTTGAACGTTTCAACAGATATAGAATCGTTCTTGTTTACTATCTCAGCTTCAACCATATTGCATTGAATCTCAAATTCTTCCAAGGCAACAATATCTGATATTAATAGTAAGTGCCCACTTTCAAGATTGATTTCAATACCAGGAAATACTTTAATACGTAAATTGGATCTGATTTCCTCAAATTGCCTTAAATCAAATAAATTGTGATTAGTAATTGCAATGCAGTCAATTTCAGACTTGGTAACGTACCCCTGTAGACTTGCAAGGCTAAATTCAAATGCGGCGTCACTTATTGAAGATTTAGTGTGAATGTGTAAATCAATCTTTTTCAATTTGATTTGGGTATAGGATTGGTTATTTAAACCTAACACATTTAAACTGGTTTTCAAAATCCCCCCTTATAAATTTATGTTTTTAATAATTGATTTATCTTATTATGTATTGCTTGTTTAATTTAATAGCCTTTTACTTCAAACCACCCCCTGTTTTCACCAAAGATCATCAAATAATAGGAAAACAGGGGGTGTTCTTCCGGGCGGGCGTAGCCCGCCGCCGGGCAATTTTCACACTAAGGGGGATTGCTCCCCCTGTAATAGGTTTAAGGAAAAATGATCTATGTAGCAGGATTTATATTTATAACCTGCTCATTATTATCAATTACGCTTTTTAGCATATTTGTTGCAAGGCTAATTTCAAAATCATCCGTTTTGGTCACGTTTAAATTTAGATTATTTATTTCATCAAGCTGTTTAAGGCATTTTGATATGATTTTCAAAACCTTAAAATCTGTTTTATCTGCTAAAATACTCATGTTATAAAAATTAAAGGGGGATCGCTCCCCCTTGGTTATCAATTATAAATCAGCGCTTCGCCTCCGTGCTTTACAAAATCGCTACAAAGATCAAAAGTGGTTTGCGCCCGTTGCTTGGCAGTTCCATCCATAATGGATTTAAACTTTGCTTCATCACTTTTAAAACTGCGCACATTTTGAAAATAGCCCGTTACCGCATTATAAGCACCAAACACCGTTCCGGCGGTAGTTTCCAATTGCTGGGTATGGCTTGCCAAAGCATATTCATACACATTATCTACGATGTTGGTGTAATGGGTAGATAACAGGTCTAATTTACCTTCGGCTAAGTTGGTCAGCACTTCTTTATTAGGTGCCATTGCAATTTGTATTAATTTTTTCACTTCGGTATCGGTGATACGCGCCTTTGCCCATTCGTTAAATAAGCCCTCCATTTCACCCGCTAAAACGTGGCTGATCCCCATAAGCGTATGCGCCTGTTTTAAACGCTCCCCTGCGGATGCGGTATGCCGTATTTTAATGGCGTTGCTATTGCTCTGCATGGCAGCGTTAAGCGTGTTGTTGCAAACTATTCTTATGGGGGTAAAAGCGGCTGTAATACTCCCTAAACCATCGTGAGAGGTGGTTAAAAACAGGTATTGCTCGATCATATCCTTTCTTCCTACTTTGATATAATCGGGTAGTTTAGCGGTTATAAAAACCCGTTCGCCATTGCCTAACGCCCCGGCTGTTTCGTATAAAATACCCTCGCCACCGCCTACGATAGCATCGAAAAAAGAAAACGCATCCCGGTTTTGCACCACTTCATAATCATTGCCCACTACGCCCAAAACCTGTTCCGTGTCGGCCCTAACGGTCGCAAAGAAATTAGGTACGGCTATTTCAGGGATAATTATCTCAGCAGTGCCGAGATAATTATCTGTATCATACGTAAAGAGCGGTCGTTTCTCAACAATATAATCCAGTCCGGCGTGTTGTATGGCTTCGCTGCTGGTCGGGTAACGGTCTATCACCTGCCCGAGATTGTGCCAGGCTTTTTCTTTTACGCTCATAAAGCTGTTTTTGCCTGTTTTCTGATTGAAATTTATTTGATGTGCCATGATAATTTTAATTTAAAGGGTTTTAGTTTTTAACTGCATGATCTCTGTTTTCAAAACCTTAACTTTTTTGGTACTGCTTACCGTTAATTGCGTTTTCGTTTGCAGTTCTCGTATTGCCTCATGTATATCCTTATGGGTGGTTTTGATGGTTATTTTCAGTAGTAAAAAGATTGTATCTTCCATCGCCTTAATTTTGATAGGTGTTTATAAAATCGTTTAACTCGAATTGAAACCTTACCGGGTTTTCCTGTGCTAATTGCTCTGCGTAACCTTCCCAAAATATTTGGTTGGTTAACTCTATAAATTGCTCGTACATCGGATTATCTTTTAAGGTGAAAATTAAAAATGCTCCCGGCTTGCTACCGGGAGCATTAGACTGGTTAGGCATTAGGAAAAACGATATTGGCTTCAATGTCCGCCAGTTTGTCGCTGCAAGCATCAAAAATGAATTGGGATACCAAACGGATCAAGCCCGGTGTGGTGGTAATAAATTCCCGGTTCTTATCATCTTTAATAATCAGTTTGCAGCCCTGATACGGGTTATCTTCCAACTCGTCATTTTCCTGCGTTAACGCCACCTCAAAGGCTGTTAGCTGGTTGATACGGGCAATCAGGTTTACCCGTTGGATGCTCCTGCGGTGCAAATCATCCACCACTTTTAAGGTACTTTCTAAGTTCAAAGCGAATTTTACGGGTTTTACTTCCGCTGTTGGTTCTTCCGCTTTTACCGCCTCTGCCTTTGGTTCTTCTTTCAATTCGGGTTTTTCGGGTTGCCCGTCAATGTGAACGGGTTGGTTATCCATTGTAGCGGGGCTATTGGTTTTAACCTCGTTGGCGTTGTTTGCCTCAACTTGCGGAGTTTGGGCAGGTGTTTGATTTTTAGCGTTTTCATCTTCTTTGGCTTCCTTTTGGGTTAAGCTTGGGCGGTTTTCAACTCGGTTTGCTGTTTGGTTGTTTTTTGCTGCTGTACCTTGTACTGCGGTTGCATTTTTTTCTGTTGTTTTCATTTTTTTACTGCTTTTAAAGGGTTAAAAATTTGTTTTCTTGTTTCCCCCTTTTCCCGAAGACTTTCCTAAAAAGCTATTTTTCAAAAGAAAAAACGGAAAAAAAGAAAGCAATTAAAAGTTGCCCGCAGCAGGCAAAAGGAAACGGAATAAGTCCCGCAGGGTGAATTGGCGAGGGACGAGCTAATTCATTATGCCGTAGTCTTTTGCGGATGTTTTAGAAGTCTTTTAGTAATGCGGGCAAAACCTTAGCTGCCTTTTTCTCCGTTTCGATTGGAAAATAGCTACTTAAAGTGTCTGATCTTTTAGCAATAAATTAAGTGCAGAGAGAAGGCAAGCGCCGCTTTTCCCGGCGTAATGCAATGGAGCGGGTAAACAAGTGCAGCCCTGAATGATGCTCTTAATTGCATCTTCCGGCAGGTTTACCAAAGCGATGCTTTTGCAGCATAGCAAAAATGCAGGAGCATGAACTTTAAGCAGGCCATCTTTTAAAATCCCCTGTCAAGGATAGCAGTGGCATCCTTTCAGAGAAAGATATAGCGTATAGCCTGGCCGTAGGGACAGCATAAAAACGAATCAGAAAACATTAATGCTTAAAATATCCATCATTAAGTCCTTATTTATCCATTAATGATGTAAAAAACAATCATTATAACCCTTAATTAGTATTGTTATTTGGTATAGAACCCTCAACATTAAGGACGAATTAGGCAACACTGTTAAGCGGGAAAAAGTAGAAAAGAAGGATCAGACCCAAAGCCAAAAACTGGACAAAGCCGTCAGCAAAGACAAAACCCCAATCAAAAAAAGCCGGAAAAAGCAAAGGCATGTCCGTCTAACAAAAATTAATATCTTTAAACCTTAATTTTAAGTTGAGCATATATTAATCTTAAACAAATTATCAAAATGGAAACATTCAAAAAAGTAAAAGAGTTAGTAGCTGCCATAGAAGCAGACGCGGAAAAATTTTATAACCATGCCAATTCAGCAGCAGGAACCCGTGTCCGCAAAGGAATGCAAGACCTGAAAAACCTTGCCCAGGAAATCCGCACCGAAGTAACCGCTAAAAAAACCAGCGCGAAATAATCTACAATATTGTTTTGGGGAAAATAGAGGCCTGCTTTTAGCGGGCCTCTATTTGTTTAACGGGCTTACGGTTTCCCGTTAATTTCAGCCAGCAGCCGTTGTTTAAACCGCTTCATTCTTTTAAGGAAAAAGCCATTTTGACCATCCCGTAGATTTTTTGACACCACGCAAAACATTGTCAGCCTTGCAACCAGTTTCTTAAACTGGCTTACTTCATCATGTAATTCCTTCATATTGTAATAATTAAGAAAGAATTATACTCACGATCACCGCTTTGTTGCAGTAATCTGAATTATTTTGAAAATAAATTCAAGAATTCTGAATAAGAGGTCGTTAAATAACCTTATCATTTTTTAAAATCATCCAACCCAATTTGCTCCGGTGTTTTTTGAACCAGTACAGCTTTTGCCTTCTCGCAAAATTCAAACGTTGCCGGTTGGGGAAAAGGGTCTACCACGTAAATCCTACCTTTAAAATTCTCCAAAATGATATTATTGATTTCTTGATCTCCACAACCATAACCGATAAGTATCAACGTATCCGAAGCTTGTAAGTTGCTTTCGAAAGCCTTGAATATCCCCTCATAATATATGAGATCACTATAACGCAATATTTTTGATGTGGTACCTGATAGAAAATCAGGAAAGTAATTAATGAAATCATTTATATACGCCAATTTACCATCTTCATCAGTTACTTCTTTGTAGAGATCAGTTACTCCAATGCCCGGTTTTATTTTGATATAGCTATCTATCTTTCCACCATTCATCAGATGAAATGGGTATTGGTCGAGGCTTCCATGCAATTTATAAAGCCTGAAATTTGTGTCGTATTCACATGAAAAATATGATAATCTGATTTTTGAACCGTCTTCCATTCCGCCATAAAAGGGCGAACCTAATTCCTGAAAGCCATCAGATAAATTACCATGTAAGGCATCAGTATGATTTAATGATTCTAAAAATAAGTCGTGATTCAGCGTATTTATATGAACAATATTTTCATTACCCCATTTTTGTAGACACCCCAAAAACCCATTGTAACCGGCGTATGGCCCCATGTGGTGAATCTTTTCATAGAACTTAGTGCCGTCACGATCAACAAGAAATCCTGAAATTAACTGGTTGAAAATGCTGTTGTGCCTGCCAATTAAATCAATGTTTTCATTTTCGATGTTGTGCTTCTCTCTAAAGGCATTACATAATTGTTCAAAAGCTTCGTCTGTTTGTCCCGGTTGATTGACGTTAGTGTAGTAATCAAAAAATTCTTCATAGTTGAAAGACTCGTGGTTAGCGACGTAAAATGCGATCAGTTCGAGCGTGAACAATTTATAAGTGTGAGACGCATCGTGTATATACGGGTCAACCTGGCCTTTTTTCAGCCAACAAACCGAACCTTGTTGTGCGACCGTAAACTCATCTCCCCTTAACGAAGTGATTTTGTTGTTTAGTTGGTTTGCCGTAGGATATCCCTTGTTAACGGAAAACCCAGCACCTAATAGCAATGAAATATTACTCATGATGAATGATTGGTTATCGCAAAAGTACCACTATCAGAACATATTCGCTTGAAAAGAAATTGATAGTATTAGTGATATTTTTTTTCAAACAATGATGTAATATATAGAACAATTATTACTTTTGATACCTATGGTATCAAATTAAAATGATACCATAGGTATCAAAGTGGACTGATGGTAAATTGGGGCAATAATGTAAGGTTTTTACGTAAGCACCGGCGCTTAAGCCAGGATGCTATGGCGCAGGAATTGCACATTAGCCGGTCAAAGTTGAATGCGCATGAAAATGGGCACACGGTGAACCCACCAGTAGAAGACCTACTTGCCTTTTCGGATTATTTTGGAATCAGTATTGACGACCTATTAAAGACAAAACTTGGAGAACTGGCGGTTGATGAGCTGAACAAACTTATTGCAGGGAATGAACCTTATACAAAAGGTAATAATTTACGGGTGCTGGCGATAAGTATTGATAGAGAAAACAAGGAAAACATTGAATATGTGCCGGTCAAAGCAAAAGCGGGATACCGGGCGGGCTGCCACGATCCTGAATTTATAGCAGCTTTGCCTAAATATAGCTTTCCCGGCTTGCCGAAAGGTCGCACATTCAGAATGTTTCCAACAATAGGCGATTCGATGCTGCCTATTCCCGAAGGTAGCGACATACTGGCTTCCTATGTAGGCGATTGGACAACCATTAAACAAGCTACGCCGTGTATCGTTATTTTCAATAGCGAACAGGATTTTGTATTTAAAAATATAACGCAGCAATCGGATGGTGTTCTATTGTTGGAATCGAATAATGGGCTATATAAACCTTATACCGTTCATGTTTCCGCCGTTTTGGAGATATGGCAATTTGAACGATTTATCAGCCAGGAATTACCACATCAACCCACCGAGATGGATGAATTAAAAACAATGCTTATGGATATGAAAAAACAATTGATGCTGAAATAAAAGTAGGGTATTGCGACCCCGGTAAATATATTGACCACGGCTGAATAGGACAGCCAAAGTCTAACATGTTGATAATTAATGATTACGTTTGCGGCGATTTTTGATACATTTATAGGTATTGAGGGCTTCAAACTTTACTTAATGTAAGTAGAAAATTAAATGCCAAGAAATAACTTTTATAACTATTTAAATACCCTGGGGTATACACAAAGTGAAATTTCATCAGGTAGTATTGATGACAGTACTTTCGTGTACGCAACAGATAGTAAAAAACAACTTCCTGTAAAATATATATTAACCTTAACTAAACAGGATGTTTATAACGCCCACAAGCTATTGTGGAACAAAAGTGAGGATAATGTTTTCTTAGCAGTATCCGATCATAAGACTTATTTAATCAATGTAAACGATAAGCCGGACATCAACCAACCGCTAAAGAAAAGCACATGCTTAAAAACATTTGATTATGGCATTAACTCACTTGGCTTTGAAAATGTTATTCCATCGGAAATAACGAAAACCAATATTGATTCAGCTTACTTTTTCAATTTTATAAGTACTTTCAAAAAGCGGGGGCAGCAGGTAGATAAAGATTTGTTACTTAACTTATTAGCACTAAAAAACAATTTAGCTGGGGCAGGGAACGAGGATATAATACATTTACTGATATTGCGATGCCTGTTTATCAAATACCTGGAGGATAGGGGTATTTTTGAAAAGCATTACCTGCTGAATATTCTAAAGAGCGGAGTGCCGGGGAATTTATCGGCGGCTTTTGACGAGATAAAGAAGATCAATGGCGATGTATTCAAATACGATGAATTTCAACTGGACAGTATCCTGCCTAAATTTCTTACCGAACTTGCGCTGTTTTTTGAATCAGATTACCGATCTGGCCAGCAATACCTTTTCCCCTATCAGTTTGATCAGATACCCATTCAATTAATAAGCCATGTTTATGAAGCGTTTTTAAAAGAGGATAATAAGAAAAGTAAAGGAATATATTATACCCCGCCCTTCCTGGTCAGGTTCATGCTTTCCCAAACGCTGGAAGCAAACGCTGATCTAAGTTCAAACCTTACGGTGCTTGATCCCGCCGTGGGTTCGGGGGCGTTCTTAGTGGAAAGTTTCAGAATAATACAAAGGTCGCACAAAGGGCCATTGAGTTTTGAGGATAAGAAGCGGATTTTAGAGCATCAGCTATTTGGTATAGATGTTGACCGCAAGGCGCTTCAAATAGCTGCGTTTAGCCTTTATCTTGCTTTACTGGAAACAGAAGACCCGGTGTTTATTCGCGACGAAATTAAGCACGCCCACCCTATACTGCCAAGCTTAATAGGTAAAACCCTTATCCACGGCAATGCAATCACGGATAAGTTATTTTCAGCTCAAACATTTGATTATATCGTTTCGAACCCGCCTTGGGGAAGTGTACCTGTTACCACTGAAGATTTGGAAGGGGAGAACGGCGAAAACAGGAAAGAAAGGGAGGCTATTGATAACATAGAACAAGATTATCCTGAATATAAAAATGTAGCTAACTACGAGCGGTCTCAAGCTTTTTTGATAGGCGTTAATCGCTGGTGCAACCCTTTAACGGAGGTTGTTATGGTCGTTAAAAATTCCATTTTTTTAACTGATAATGCTTTAGATTTTAGGCGGGAATTATTGACAAAATACAAAATTGATACTTTTTATGAATTATCGCATTTAAATAAAATTCTATTTAAGAAGACAGAAATAGGTTACATCGGCGATCAGAAGATAGAATTAGGTGCCAGTGAGCCTTGTGCCGTTTTAGTTTTTTCCCCGTTTAGTGATAAAAATAGCGATCCTAATATGTTTTATGTTTCGCCTAAACTAACACCTTTCGCGGAGAATTTTGATCTTATCCAGTTTACCAGCC
Organism: Mucilaginibacter sp.; assembly: GCF_028287845.1. Lineage (GTDB taxonomy): Bacteria > Bacteroidota > Bacteroidia > Sphingobacteriales > Sphingobacteriaceae > Mucilaginibacter. The sequence continues at coordinate 40,912 of NZ_JAQBOW010000163.1, read as the reverse complement.
GCGATAAATTCGAGATACACCAAACAGAATTTATTAAGCATGACCTTTTATGGAAGGTATTGGTTGATGGGGAATATGAGGATTTTGAGTTAATAAGCAAATTAAGAAACGAATCCACGAATGAAAACATTATATGTAGCAGGGGCTTTGAACCATCTAAAAATATGGTTGCTACCAGTGAAGTTCCTCATAACCGGACTTTAATCAAGTCAGAAGACTTTGATCGGTACAAGATCAAGAAAAGATTGGGCGTATTTAATTGGAATCAAACTTTACGTAGACGAACTGAAAACGAATTATTTAATCACGATAGGATACTCATTGCCTATAGACCAGGGCGGAAAGATAATTTTAGGCTCAGGTGTATAAAAGTAATCGAAGATATGGTTTTTAGGAATGACGTCCTTTGCTTCAAATATAAAGGTGTCACAGATCATACTCCTTACCTGGCGCTATTAAACTCATCATTATTCGGCTATTTTATTTATAATATATCGTCTCAATGGGATGGGGGCTTAAAAAGAGAAGCCTTAAGGACCTATGACATTAAAGCGTTTAATTACGATCTGATCTTAACGAACAGCCTAAAAGCTAATCTTTCCAAATTGATAGGTAAGATCAATACAGCGGATAGCGAGGTGGATGTTCGTAATCTGGATGCACATATTAACAGTTACCTGCTTTCTAACAGTAATCTGTTGGATTATGAAAAGGAGATCATTAACGAGTTTTATCAGATACGGGTTGAAAGAGCCAACAATTCAAGGTCTGTAGCCAATCACAAGGACATTGAGAATTACATTGCCAATTTTAAAAAGACATTTTCGCTGATTTTGTCAGATGCACATACCCTGAATTTTAGTTATCACATCTCATCAAATTTTGGGGCTATCATATCCGCATCTATTGTTCCTGTAAATAAAGTGTCTACGATAGCTGTAGACGAAAATTTGAAGATATTAAACTTCGTAAAATCGAAGCAAATGCAAAATGCTGATGCACTTAATGTATTGAATGAGGGGAAAGTTAAGCTTTATGAAGAAAACAAGATTTATATTATTAAAAGTAATCAATTCAAAGACTGGACGGTAAGGCAAGCTATAAAAGATGCGAGGGAAGAAGTCAGTCAATTTATTAAACAGCTTAAGGATTAATAAATGTCTTCTCAGTCAGATTTTATCAAGGCAAACACATCCGCATTAGGTTTTACATCTAAAAGAGATTTAATCGAAAATCTTTATTTAAAATCTATTGCAGAAAGTTACCATAGGGTCGAACAAACAGTTTCGACCGAGAATGACATCAGGGATCGTTTCATGCTCGACCTTTACACTATTGATTCGACGCTGAAAAATTGGTTGCAATTAAAGGTCATCTACCTAAATTGGGAAAATTGGGTTTTTACCCCGGAATTGAGCTTAGCACGGGCAGATATATCGTTTAAAATTACAGGCTTCGAATTTATAATAGAGTGCAAACGTCTGAAATTCGCTGATAAGCAATATTTTGACGAGGGTTTAACCCGCTTTACTTCCACAAAATATAGTAAAGGGGATGAATTTGCCGGGATGATCGGGTTTGTTACCTCAAACAAAGAGGATAACATTTTAACCACATTAAGTAATTCGGTAAAAACGTATGACTACATCGAATCAGACTTTAGTTCATCAACGCTGCCTCATATTAAAAGTAGCTTTTTAAGTTCCCACAAACGGGCTGACAACACTGTGATCCATGTTTATCATATGTTTTTTTCATTTTCTAAATTACCGGAAGATATTATAGAAAATTAATCATGTCTATCATCCCCGCCTTTATCAGGATGATGTATGGAGGTAAAACTTAATACGATTTCGTGTTTTTGCTTTTTAGCCATCATGTTTTTAGACAAGTTTTCGGTACTACCTTCTTTAAAAAGCTGTTGCTATTAATATTGCCATTTGAGTAAAATTCACAGAGATAAGTTTAAAAAAGAAACAGGCCAAATTTGACCTGTTTCTTTATGTAAATTAAACTTTCAGTTTCGCTTTACGCGATTGCTTTTTTTTTAGCAGCTCCTCCGTTGGCTGCTCACGTTGTTTTAAACTTTTAGTTGCCTTCTGTTCCGGCTGCAATATTTCTTCCCGTTTTATCTTTTTCATTTGATGGTCGTACAGATCTACTGTTTTAAATTGCGGATTGGCGGCCATAAAATATTTTTGCTCGGAGCCATCACGGTCAACGGTAACCTGTTGGGCATTACCTTTTCTGAGTGAGCGCATTAATTCTTCTTTACCTTTCGGGTCGTTCAGTTCTTTTATTCCTTTACCGGCAATCACTTTATCTATATCATAGCCATAATTTTCATGGTAGTGCTTAATTTTTTTATTGCCGTTATCGGTCAGGTTCTTATCATCGAGTTGTAACCATGCCTGGTATTTATTCCCTTCCAGGTTGTACAGTTGTTTGTGAACCGCTCTACCTTCCATTAAATTAAAGGCTTCTTTTGCGGTGATACCACTACCTTTATTGATAAAAAATGATTGGTTTACATCTTTGGCCGGATCATCCTTGTGGCTGATCGTCGCATCGTATTTATTAAAGAAATACATATCTTGGTTATCGCCAGCCTTGAAATGAAGCGTGTAATCAATCGTTTTCTGGTTAAACTCCTGCTGCATACCCAACATAAATTCGGGTGTTTTCGCCTCCATTTCTTTGTCCAGGTCAGCGTTTAATTTGTCGCCAAACCCCAGGTTCAGCAAGCTTTTTTTCAAAAATTCAGAATTTTGCTTGTTCATAATTCACTTAGTTTTAAGTTAATATTTACTGTTAATTGATTAGTTTGCAGCAAGTATAACCGCTGCTGCTGGCGGAGCCGGATTGATCGTTTCCAGATTGTCCAGGTCTTTTTGTTTGATTTGAAGATAGAGGTGCCTATTGCCGTTCCGCTCGTAGAGTTCAATATTCAATGCCTGATCTTCCGATAGGGAGAAACGGTGGAAGCCAAATACTTTAGCGATCTCTTTACTTTTTAATATGGTGGTGCGTTTGTTCAGGTTTGAATATATAGGGACAATTTCCTGCTCGTGAGTTGCCATCCGGGCAACGGTCTTTAAATCCCTGATATAAAAACGGATGAAATCGACATCATAAGGCAGGTTAGAGCGGTTGCGAACATCCAGCCTGAAAAACACCTTATTATTTGCAAGCGATAATTTGTTTACCCAAACTTTAACGCCCCCCGTCTTTTTCCGGTCAACCACATCCGAGCGTTTGCCGGATGCAAGCTGACTTCCAATGGCTGCATAGTTATTTACAGGGGATCTGATAACTGTAATTATGGACCTGCTTCCGGCAACGTCTATTCTCCGTCCAGCCCGACCATAAGAATACTCCACTGGTATGTGATAAACCTGATTTGTATTTTGATCTTGTATATTCAGCTTAACGGATTTGAAATCAGGGTTTATCGCCTTTAGCGTTATTAAGCCGTTTTCAACCTGCCTGACTTCAAAATCCGGTGGTGTTTTCCCAATGATCTTAACGGATGATTTGAAAAATAAGGCCGTTGTTTTATCCCGGCTAATGTATGCGGTATCCTGCGCGAAGGAAACTGTCCCTATGGTGGCAAGAAATATGATGATGATTAATGTTTTCATGATGATCTGTTTAATTGTCTCTCTCGTTGCTATCCTTTAGCAACACTTCGTAACCTGCCTTAATTTTAACTTTGATCTGTTTTACTTTATGGCCAAATAGACCTTTAGCGGCTTCAATACCAGCCCCGGCAGCTTGTGTGCCTACGGACTGATCCATGGACATTAACTGTACGGATTGGACAGCATCGCCCACACCGTTCTTAGCGGCATCTCTGCCAATAGAACCCGGCACATATAAACCCTCCATGCCGTCCAGGTCATATACAGAAAGTGCAATCGGGAGTATATTATTTAAGTAGCGGATGCTTGCGATCTTAATGATAAGCCGTTCATTATTCAATCCACAAGTCCCATATACAAAGCTGCCTTTGGGGATCATCCGGCCATTAACATAAATACCGTCCACCAAACGTAGTTTGACAACCGCGCCGCTTACCAGTGTCTGATCTTCATGCACCACCGCCTGAATGGTATTACCCGGTGCCTGCCCCGTATTTGCGGTATGACGTTTTTTACTTTTACCCCCGCCATCATAAGAGGCATAGCTAACGGATAGCTGATCGTTTGATACACCGTTATCATCTTCGTCATCCTCTTTAGCGGCCATTACCGGATATGCCCGTTGACGGTTTTTTAAGGATTGGCTGCGTATGCGGCTATTTTCATTCCCCGGATTTTGAATATCATTGATCTGCTGCAACATTTGACTGAGCTGCCGCATTTCCGGGTCGTTGCCACCGCTGTTCATTGTTTTCATCATCATTTCCAACCTTTTTACATCCGGCCCCGATTGCTGGTCATGTGTTACCCCGACTGAATATTGCGATGCCTCCGGCTGGCTGATTTGGCGGTTGATCTGCGCAAGTTTGGCTTGAATTTTCAACTCGTTGGCATCTGCCATATTTTGTGGCTCGCCGGGATTGATCACATTCCCTTTACCCATAGAATCTATGTGGTTGGCTTTCGCGGCATCAAACCCCATTGAGCGGACGAAGTTTTGATTAACCCCGCTATTTTCCGACCCTGCTGAATCCCGTTTGGCATTTTGATAGACCCCCATTTTATTTTCAGCTTTCTCATCTTTAAACTGTGCCTGGGGCAGCGAGGTATTCAGCCCTTTAACAGTTGAAGTATCAAACGGGCCGTTTACCTGTTTACCCCCTCCTAACGCCCAAAATCCCATTGTTAAGAATGGCAGGATCAATAAAGGGACAATCATTAAAAATTTGCGTTCTTTTAAAAACTCCTGCGAGTGCTGCGGCGTTTGGCCGCTTACCTGTTGTGTTTCCATGATCTACTTTTTTATGGTTAAAGAATCTATTAATTGATGTTTACTAAAATTTGGCTTGGGTATTTCGGAAGCCATGCCGATATGAGCGGATGTATAATTACCCTGCGACCAAAGCGGGATACTATAAAATGAACTGAATACGCCTGTTATTAAAAGTCCGGCTACCAATAATCCCGATGAAACCAGTATCCATTTCTTTTGATTAACCGAATAGGCATTAAACCAGGCATTCAGGCATTGGGCGATGCGGCACTGTATTTTAATAAGTCGGTTTGCCAATACTGCCGCTATTTGGTCACTGACTTTATCGCTGGCCTCTTTTGATCTGTTGTTTTTAAATAATTTCATCATCATTAGTGTTGAATAGTGGTGTCCCGGTTGGCTAATGTTTCCCAATGCAGGATCAAAAAGCCGTGGGGGTTGTTATCGGAACGGGTAACGTTGCGTAGGTATCCCTGTGTAATTAAGCTTCTGTTCACCGTTGAGGTAGAACGGATCAGCTTTTGCGTAGCAAAGCATTTGAAATAATAAGGATATTGATTTATATCCAGTTGAATGCTATCTACGGTTATCTCCTGGCTGATATTGCCGGAAATCAGGTTGTTGTAATAGCTTTTTTCCTTTAAGTTATTGTATTGATTTTTAGCACTTTCATCGGCGAGATATAAGGCTTTGCCGATATTGGCATCAATGACTTTTTCATCCGGGTCAAGCGTAAAGAAATAGTGATGGAACATCCTGATATGATCCCTTGCTTCTACAGGGATATTATCTTTTCGATCTGCCGCAAAAGCTTCTAATGCTTTCCCGTTGGCCAATATGTATATATGCCTTCCGGCAAGATCTGCCGCCTGGTAACTTTTAAAAAGAGCAAAGCAGGAAATTAAGGTACATGCCCCTATGAACAAGTAGCTAAACAGCTTTATATGCTTAAAGGCTGTTTCAATATTTTTGAGATGTGCGAACATAAGACTGAGATTAAGAGATGAGTTTAATTAAGATTTTTGAGGGTCAATTTTTGAGGCTTGATAACTATTTGCCGCCTGCCCTTTATCCTGGAAGTAAGGTTTTGAAACGGCCCCAGATGCCATGCTTTGGCTGGTATTTTCCTTTTGATTACCAAAAGCATCAGCGGCCATACCGCCGCCCGCACTTGCCGCGCCAACAACGGACTGGCTAGTGCTGCTTACGATACTGTTTACTTTTTGCAGTAACCCGTTGCCACCACCCGCATTAACTACATAATTGGCTACACTTGGTACGGTAAAATAACCGATGATTCCAATAATTAAAAAAATGAGGTAGGCCGTATCTGTTGCACTAAAAAAGGTATCACCTGCATTTTGAACCTGTGAAATATCCAGTTTGAGCATATTTTCCTGCACCTTGCCAATAATGGCACCGAAAATATTAGCTATAGGCAGCCAGAGAAAAACATTGATATATTTTGCCAGCCATACGGTGAGTGTATGCTGAAAACCATCAAAAACCGCCAGCCCAAACACGATAGGCCCTAAAATGGCGAGAATGATCAAATAAAACGTTCGAATGGTATTGATACATAGGGCGGCAGCTTCATAGAGCACCTGCAATACTTCTGACATCCATTGTTTAACCGTATTGCGAAAGTTATAAGAGGCCTTTGACATAGCAAACTTCATATCATTGCCTACGCTTTCCAGGATGCCTTCGCCTTTTCCATCCTCACTTTTTGGATGCGTATATTTATACCACTTATCCCGGTCACCGTCACCATCAGAACCCACATACATTTGCCAGGTATCTGTTTTTTCTACTGCCGCCTCTTTTGCTTTCAGTAAGGCAGCGATAGCATTATCTGAATTTTGTACCATGCCACCTGTCGCGCTAACGGTCGGTTGCATAATGCCATTGATAACGGCGATCACTGTCGGAAATAAAAGAATAGCCAACCCCAGGGCAAAGGGGCGCATTAAAGGATAAAAATCTATGGGTTCGGCACATGCAAGCTGTCGCCAAACACGGCTGCCAATATACCATAGTGCACCAAAACCAGCTATTGCCCGGCCTACACCGATCAACTGGCTACACATCGGCAGCATATCATTATATACGCCGTTTAGTGTTCCCTGAAGGCCTTGAATATCAGTTGCAAGCCCTTCTGCTTTGGAAAATAAAGGAAAAGCAATCCCCGTTACCGCAATAATTGCGGTTAAATAAACCTTGTTTTTCATCTTATTTGATTGTTTTTTTAAGGTGATGAAGCTTCCAAAAATGGAGGTTTCATAAAAATTCGAATTAGTTAATTATACCATAAAGCTGTTTGAGCGTTCGCGTGTCGCCTATATCTTTACTTCGCTGGATACTAAGCAAGGCCCCTTGCCGGTTAAAGTGCCGAAGAAATTGAAGCTTTTCTGAACTACTGCCATATATGCGGTCAATTGCCCGCAGCCGTTCATCATCGGACATTCTGAGTTTTCCGGCAGTCAGCACATTGGCCAGTTCATCCAGGTTTTCAAGGCTTTGTTTGACCAACTGTACATAAATATCGCTCATGTAGTTCAATTCACCTGTACTGAAAGTACCGCTTTGTTTAAACCTGCTATAAGCACTTTTATATTCACTAATCAGGCTGGCTTGCTGTATAAGAATTTCGGCAACTCTTCCATAATTTCTAACTGCCGGACTAATGGCTAATAAGCCGTTAAGGTAAACGCTATGCAGGTCAAAGTTTCCTTTAGATAAGGATGAAATTGAACCGTACCCTTGCTGATAGATTTGATAGCCTGTTTTCATATCGGATAGGATACCTTTTAATTGGGTCAGCTTTTCGATATTCAAAATCAATTGCTGCATTTCCTGTGCCTGCGCCTTGCATTTGACAGCATTGCTAACCGAAACAAGTACGACCAGCACACCTATGATATATTTTAAATACTTTTTCATAACCCTGCTTTATTATTGAATACCATATAAACTTTTCGCCGTTGCCGCATCGTTACTTTCCCGCACCCGTTGCACGGCATATACTTTTACCTGATTTGAAAAAGCAGCTGAAAAACGGTAGTTATCCTGCATCGCAAGGTGTATTTTGCCAATACGGTTCAATCTTTCTTCATCACTCATTTGTAGTTTGCTGTCCGTTATCACATTTTGCAATTCAGTGATCTGTTCGTCACAATCCTTAAGCAGGGCAAACTTCACCTGCACGATATACTTTTTTTCATCATTGGTTATGTTGGCGATTTTATCTAAATCGCTCATGCGGGTAAGAATGTCCTTCTGCCATTGCAGTATATAATTCACCTGCTTGTTATTTCTGACTACAGGATTAATATTAATCTTATTGTGGTAATAGGTTGTGTGCAAACCATTTTCCGATTTCAATGAGCCGGATATTGAACCTAACCCATTATGAGCAATATTATAACCTTTCTTTAAATAGGTGGAATACACTTGTAAGGCGGCTATCTGTTGTAATAAATACTTCTTTTGCGTGTTTTTTTGATTGAACCATTCCGCAAAAGTCTGTGCTTGTACTTTGGCAGCAAAAGCGGAGGCAACAACGGTCATTAAAGTAAAAGCAAGCAGTTTTTTAGTTTTCCGGCGGATCTCATCAGCCCGAATACGGGCCAGATCAATTGATTCCATAAAGCCTTTTGATTGAGTGTGTATCATTTAAATCCTTACTGCGCTGCAAACTCAATTGGATATTCTGATTGTTAAATTGGTGTAGGTCGCTATAATTCTCATCCAGATGATCGCCAGCGTGATTAATCAGCTCTAACCTTTGTTCATCTGTCATCTGCGTTTTGTAAGCATTGACCACCAATAATATTTCATCGAGATTTTTAACGCTGGCATCTAATATCCCGGAATAAACCTGCTGCATGTGATTCAATTCTTGCGCATTAAAATGGCTATCCTGACGGAACAGGCCCCAGGCCTGATGATACTCTGCGACCAACGATGCCTGTTTTAAAGTGACATCCTTGATGCGCTGGTAATAGGATATGGCTGATTTGATCTTCCATAATTCGGTATAATAATTACTATATAGTTGTTTTTGCTGATCTGTCCAGCCGGATATTTCATTCAGTTTTGTTTTAGACAACTGATTTTCAATGACTTTTTGAGCATTTTGCAACCATATTGTTTTATTCTGCATACGCTGTACTTTCAGATCAATCGCTTTTATCACTTTAGTAACCGTTAGCTTAATTACTTCGCCTATTACAAATTGCGCTTTAACTGTATTAATCGTTGTAAATAAGAGCATTAACACAAGCCCATAAACGATTTTTATCTTTAAAATTTTCATATAGACCTCCCTAATCATCCATAATTACATGGATAAACAATTGTTTAAAGAAAATAATTGATGTGTTAGTTTATTTTATGGTATTCAGTATTACCAATCAATAAAATGGATTTTTGTGCGATAAATTGTATTTGGTGACCTAATTCCGTTTCTTCCAAAACTTTCTTATCCACATCCCATTTTGCTTTGGTATTTTCGATTTGATATTGCTTAGGTTGCACTGAACCATTTCTTATTTTATGGAAACCAGTACGGGATTCTATATTATAAATTTTGTCTTGTAGGCTATAAGTACTTACAATCAATGTGTCATCGGTAATATTAAATTCGTTTTTGAAATGTGTAACATAAGTGCCTGAAATGTCAGTTGCTGTATTGTTACTGCTACAACTGTAAAATAACAATGTTGTAAGGACGATTAAAATGGTTGATATTTTCATAATGGTTAGTTTTAATTAAGCTGCTTTTTCTAATTCTTCTCTTACAATGGCTGCGATAGCCAAGCGAACATTTCCTAATTTTTTAGTGTAGGCCTGCACCTTTGCTTTCTCAGACGATTCCGTTGTATAAGTCCAGTATTCCTCCCGGCTTACCTCAGTACGGTAAACTTTGGATAATTGGCCATTTAGACTAATAAATACCTCTTTATATTGTAGTTTCTCATCGTTATTCCTGTTCATACTCATTATTAACGCTGTTTCCTTATCCGTGATCCCTAATAGCTGTTGAACTTTAGGAAAGTCATTTTGATATTTACGCTGGTCAAGCAATATTTTACAGTCGCTGTTATTGATAATGGCTTGTTTAACTACCGGTGAACTTATGATATCTTCAATATCCTGTGTTACCACGATTGCTTCACCAAAATATTTGCGGACTGTTTTAAACAGGTATTTGATATATTCTGCCATGCCTTCCCGTGCAATCGCTTTCCAGGCTTCTTCAATTAAAATCATTTTGCGGGTCTCCTTACTGAGTTTCCGCATTTTAGAAACAAATGTTTCCATGATAATTAGGGTAACAACTGGAAACAAAATTGGATGATCTTTAATGTTATCTAATTCAAAGACAATAAAGCGTTTCTGTAGTAAATCAAGGTTCTCTTTTGCATTTAGCAGATAGGCATATTCCCCACCTTTATAGTATGGTTTTAATACAAACAGCATATTGTCAATATCAAAACGAATATCTTTCACTTTTGATTGCTTCATTGTTTCATAAAACTCATTTGATAAAAAATCATAGAAGCTGTCGAAGCAAGGAAATATGTCCGTTTCGATTTTTAGCTTTTCATAATAATGATACAGCGCATCTGATATAGCTACATATTCAGACCTTTGCACATCCTCGTCCTCCTTCTTCCATAAGGCCAGGATCATGGCTTTTATACTTTCTCTTTTTTCCGTGTCCAGGGTATCGCCTTCGGGAACATAGAATGGGTTAAAGCTGATCGGCTCATCCTCGGTATAGGTGAAGTAATAGCCACCCACAAATTCACATAAACCCTGATAGCTATGTCCAACATCTACGATAACCACATGGGAGCCTTGTTCAAAATAACTGCGCAGCATGTGGTTGGTAAAAAATGATTTGCCGCTGCCGGATGGACCTAAAATAAATTTATTGCGGTTAGTGGTTATCCCTTTGGTCATAGGGGCATCACTAATATCAACGTGAACAGGTTTACCTGATAGGCGGTCGCCCAGGCGAATACCGCAAGGACTAATGCTGGATTGATAATTAGTTTCGAGATTAAGAAAACAGGTAGCTTGCTCAACAAAGGTATCAAAGGTGTCATTCATTGGAAAACTGGCCTCATTACCTGGTAATCCCGCCCACCAGATCTGCGCCGCTCCATCTGTTTCCTGTTTCGGCTGCGCATCCATTTGAGCCAGCGAAGAACTCACCCTATTTTTAAGATCTTTTAAATTGGCCGGGTTATCCGTCCACGCTAAAATATTAAAGTGTGCTTTAACAGGTAACCGTTGCTGACTAATTGCTTCATTTAAAAATTCGTGTGTAGCATCGCGTCCAATCGCATTTTCCCGCGAATAGGCTGACAGGGATTGAAGCCGAAGCTTTTTGGATTCCAGTTTTTTCAAGGTTTGTTGGCTATCGCCAATAAAGATATATTGGTTATACAAGTGATTGCATCTAAGCAGGGTGCCAATAGGTGTAGCAAAACCGGTACTGAATTTCGTTTTATCGGTACTGTATTTATCATAGGTTATCCTCGGGCCGCAAAGCGCGGGCAAGTCTTCCGCATCACTTAGCGTGTAAAGCTGGCAATGATTATCGCCGATCCTGATCTCGTCCTCGATATGAATATCCTTTAAAACAGGGGCTTGATTTTTATTCAATAGGAAACAATATTGCTCTAAAATTCCGGGCACCTTCATCGTTCCGGTCAGTTCGTCATCATTTAACCTTGTTAAGGATATTAACCCACTATCTTCCAAAACTCTTATGAATTGACCTGCGCTGTCTTCAAAATCCCTAAACAACTCCTCACAAGTTGTTTGAACAGGAACAATGCGTTTACGCATCAGCAAACTCACCCCGCTTGAATACCGCTTAAATTTATCCGGCTTTTTAGTCAAATAGATATGGCAATGATGATGTAAATACGCCCTTTCATGGAAATATCGCTCACTCGAATGAGATAAAAATGTTTTAACATTTTCCTGGCTATCTTGTGAAAAGACGGCTTCATACTGGTCATTTATAAACCAATCCTGTTTATGAAAAATGCTGTTTTTAGGAAGCAATTTCAGGGCCTTGATCAATACCTCATGGAAAGCATGGTACTCGTCATTAGATAATGTAAATATCTCCGGCAGATTGACTTTGTAACCAATTGTCAAATCGCCTTGCGCTGAGATCATACATTGATGTTCAACTTTATAAATCGGGAATACTTGTTCCGCTTTGCTATGTGAAGCCATGATTATTGTTTTAATCGTAAAAAAATCCTCCGGGAGCTGAATTTTAAATGGTTGGGCAGATAATGTTTGGCTGCTTTCTTCATGAGACCATGCTCTCCGTATTTATGGCTTAACCTGAATACCTGGTAAAATAAGGCACTCCCTAATCCAGCAACTATAATAATGCACCAGTAAACAGGTACGCCTATCAGGTACATGACCGCAAAACCAATTAATAGTATAACCAGCCCTACTGCGAGATAACCAATATATTGTGCTTTAAGTCCTTTAAACTCTAAGGGTTTGTTAATACCCTTGTTGATCTGATACATTGCCATAATCTATTATTTAGCTTATACTCCAAAAAAAGATTTTAAAACTGTCGCCACTAACACAAGGAAAATACAGCTACCAAACCAACTGGAAGCTACCTTGCCCGTATCATGCTCACCATCATTCCATTTTTTGAAAACTTTTATTGCACCAACTAAGCCCATGATCGCCCCGATAGCATACATTAAACTGGTGCCGGTTAAAAAATAACCCTTAACCTGTGTCGTAGCCTGGGTTATGCCAGCGTTACCATCTTGAGCGTAAAGTGACAGGCTAATCAGTAAAAAGGAGATTATTGCTATTACCTGCTTGAAAAAGGCTACCGTTCTAAAACGGAGGTTTGTTTTTTGAGATTCCATAATGATCAATTTTAAATGGGTTATAGATTTAATAAGCGTTATGCCCAGCTAACTTGCAAATCCGTCAAGGCAATAGGAAACATTAGTTTTTCTTTGGATAATTCCACAACTCGGTTTAGCGTTGTGGGCAAATCAATTTCATCCTTATATCTTTTATAAGATCCGATCAATATCCGAAGCAGGGTTATAAACTCCGGCTTGTTATCAATCTCTTTAAAAGCGTCTATTAAATTACCGGCCTCAACCGCTAATTCCTGCGATGGGGTAATGTCCGCTGCACTGGTTGCACCTGCTGCCGGATGATCCTCTAACGGTTCGGAAAAAACCAAGTCCTGAGATTCGGTTATGGTTACTCCATTATCTAATTTCGCATTGCCCATAACCTGATAGGAGCCGGTTTGAGCATTTGAGAATAATGCAGTGGCAGGTTGCTTGCGATTAAACAAGTTGCTAATTTCTTTTTGGTAATAACGAAGTACTACATACCCGTAATAAATGAGGGCGAGAATAATTATGGCTGCCAAATAGTGCTGCCAGGAAATTGAAGACAACATAGGATTTTAGTTTAAAAGTTGCCACTCCATGCGGTAACCTGGAAACAAAGGTGCGGCCGTCAACATTTTAAAATTCACACCTTGTACATGAGGTAGGTGTTTTTTATTTGAAATATTAGGAGATTATGCTTAGATCAACCTATTAAACCGACTATTTTATGGCAATTAGGTTTTAATTAAAGTGCATTGATTGCTGAATGGGTTCATCAAGGGCGAATTTTTCATCTATTCGCCTTAAAAGTGCAACTTTGAGTTTATCCAAAAAGCAAGTGCGTTCTTTTTTCCTTCGGGTAATATCCGTGTATTTATGATAATAGGCCCCGAGGTCCACCTGTAGAATATGCTGAAAGAAATTGATCACTGATTTAATTTCCGCATTCCCGTTATTAAATACTCCCAAAGCAACCAAAGCATAGATCAGCTCTACCATGTCCGTTTTATTAGAAGTCCACGTAAGGGGAAGTTCAAGAGTGATATCCTGTGCATGATTGACATTGTTATTTATATTCACCAGTTCAAGGTTGAGATAATCCTGATATTTTTCGTTAGCTATGATCTTAGATAATTTATAATCATGACTGGTAGAATAAACTTCATCATCTTCAAAATCATCTAATTCCACATGAACATCGAATCCACCACGGGTAAAATAGACTTCATCCATTTTGCATGACCCGGACCTGTAATATTGATAAAATGCTTGATTGTGGTCAAAAAACCGTTTTAAATCAGTCAATTCAATGTTGATGTATTCTTTCAAGATCTCATCTCCACCAAGCGGCTTTTGCATAATGAGATTATATACATTTATAAAATAAATGTACCGGTTATAAAACTGAGGTTTTACTTTTTTAAAGAAATGAATTTCGTCCTCTGTATTTTCAAAGGAATAGCTATGGATATAGTTCTTAAGCTTGGCTAACGCTTTTTTTGAAAGCATAATAGAAGCCCTGTATCGCTCTGCTAATGTTTCCCCGTTTGAAGAAACCTCGTTTAATTGGTTTTCAAGTGCGCTATTTAACCGCTCCGCAAATTTTCTCATAGATAATAGTATCAGGTGAAAGAAATATTATATGGAGTAATGTCTGATGCTATAGGCTCTATATTTAATATGCTTTAACATAAATAAAAAGACTACGAGTTAGGGAGGAAAGTAATCCTTTAAGTTATAATCTTGCTTTGCAAAGTGGAAGTTATTCAAGACATGAATAAACTACTGACTATTAACGATTTAAATGGTAAGTTATTTTACTGTAAGATCTTTTCGTTTTGGCAGCTAGGATTCGTTCATGAATATGACTTATTATTATTCCTTCTCGATAGGACCTATTAAAGAATTCATAGTTGAATTAAATATCGGAAATAGACAAGTACTATGGGTTTCTTGCTTGTGAATATATAAGCGAAATATTTGCTTTATTCAACAAAGCTGACTTAAAACCGTTTCTACCAACACTTTAATGTCCTCTTTAATTTGGTGGTAATTGGCTAAGACCTCTGCTTGATCTACCTCCCTCACCGATGGGATCGGCTGATACAATTCTTCTTCCTTTTTTATGGCATCGTGGTCGTTTTGAATAGCACTATGAAAAGTTTTAAGGTCAATTTTGTTATCCGGGTCATCAGCAACCATCCCCACAAATTCACCCGATGAAAGCCCTGATATTTTAGAAGCTGGTACAGCGCAATCTAATTGCACAGATTTACTAACAGAGGTATCCGAACTATTAATAGAAATACTTTCTTTCTCCTGGTTGATCTTGCCAAATCGTTCTGACAGTTGTTTTGCGGTGTCGCCTGTTACCTGACCAAAAATCACGTTACCTACGATGTTTAAGATTACTTCTGCCTGTTCACGCCCATAATCCTTTTTTAACTGGCTGTAATCCTGTACAGCTAATGTGACAGCGACTTTATTTGATCTTGCTGTCGCGATGAGATTATCTATCCCGTTAAAATAAATGGTAGGGAACTCATCGAAGATCATGCTGCACTTTTGCTGATTCTTACGATTGACCAGCTTATTGATCCTGTTGATATATAAAGACAGAACGGCACCATAGACCTGTGATTTTACCGGATTATTCGCCAGGCAAACTATTTTAGGCTCCTCGGGGTTATTAATATCCAATGAAAAATCATTACCACTCAATACGTAGTATAATTGCGGTGAGGACAATCGGGCCAAACTGATCTTCGCGCTGGCCACCTGACCTTCCAATTGTTCGTAAGCTTCATTTTTCCATGCTGAAACAAAGGGATTGATCAACACCTCAATTTCAGGCTCTTGTAATAAAACTTCAAAAAGTTCTTGGTATTCGACCTCTGCCAGTTCAATAACATGGGGTAAGGTGCAATAGCGGCCACCCTCATACTTTTTTAAAAACCACATAATAGCGGTAATAAAATTGATCGGTGATTCCACAAAAAAGTCGCCTTGCTTCTTTATCCATTCCCGGTTAAGGCCCAGCATGATAGTACGGCTGGAATCTATCGCATCGGTTATATCAAGCATGGTTTCCGGTTCTAACGGATTCGCACGGTGCATGATCTGTTCCAGGTTGATGATGTATTGTGATGGTTTTACTTTATACAGGTGCCCATATTTTAGCAGGGCATTGTAAACGATCTTAGAAAGGTCATCATACTTAAAATCATATACCAACATGGTAAAACCCTTTTGAATATGCTGCGTGATCACATGCCGGATTACAAAATATGACTTCCCCGATCCTGGGCTGCCGCCAATTAACGTTCCCCTGAAAGGGTTTATAATGTTGATCCAACTTTTGCGGCTTTTACCCTTTAGATTATAGATAGCCGGTAGATTGATGGAGTATTCATTTTCAAGTAGCCTTTCTTCTTGGGGAAACGATTCGTTGTCCTTATTGAAAATATCTTTACCTAAGGTCAGTTTCAACATTCTAAAAAGCAGACTAACACCCGAAAGCAAGAGAATATATCCTAATGAAGTCAAACCAATATAAAGGATGGCAATAGTATAAGCCGGGTAATCTAATGTCAATATTAGATTACTGATGAAGTATAACAACAACCCGGTAATGCAATACGTAATTATCGTTTTTGTCCTGATTTTTTCATCCTTTTTACCCTTACTGCCCACTAATGAAACCAGTAGTAGAAACAAAGCAAAAAGCTTCGCATACATCACCTCCCTGAAAATCAACATTTTAGAAATGGGCAGCAGTACGTGATTTATTATGGGTTTTGTTAGCCCCAATTGCATAAATGCCGGATAACAGCTTAAATAGAAGTGGATCAGCAATACCCCTAAACTCAGTAGCCTGGTAAAATCAATGATCTTTCTTAGTGCCTGTTCGTTTTCACCTGTTTGCATAATAATTGAATTATAGTGAGTGTCCTTTTCGTTTCTTCTTCCTTTTTGTTTGTTGTAGCCGTCCTAAAGCAGACATATCCTGATGTTCTTCCTGAAAGAGATTATCCAGTAATGTATTACCTGAATTAAAGTCGCCCTGGCTGCCTGAATTATCTTTTATGGTATTCATATTGTCATTACTGCTACCAGTATCTTTAGCTACGGTAGAAGGCTGATTTTTGAGGTTATCTGTATTGGCAAAGCGATCTATAAATGAGGCCGCGCTATAGGCTTTACCGAGATCACTGCCATTAAAAACAGATTTAGTTTGATGATCCACAAAAGTTACCCCATACAATCGGCCTTCCTCGTTTTGCCTGAATATTACCTGTATCCCTTTTTGATGAAGATCTTGTCGGAATTTTGCTTTGTTAATAGGTTTAGACAACACTGCATCAATGGCATTTTTTAATTGCTCCCTCAATGGTTTGCGTAATACTTCATTTAGCCTGAAACGATCTTCCAGTGTTTTTAAAGTGGGCTTCCCATAAATGCTGCTGGCTTTTATTGGTACGCCAAGCTTGTTGCCCTTTTCATCCAGTATCCAATAAACAAGTCCGTTTTTTTCATACATCCTTGAATCTTTAGAGCCTCTGTCTGCGGTTACATTAAACTGGTTAAGTACTGCGTTTAATTCGGGTATGCTGGTGAATTTATAACTTTTCATTACCTCACTAACCACATTGGTTATGGCCCTTTTAGTTTCTGTTTTCCCATAGCTAACCTGTTTTAATGGTATCCTTTCCGGCAGCCTTAGCTCATTGGATTTGTTGCCGGCCTGTTGCAAGCCATATTGAATTTCTATCGCTTTCCTTGCTGTTTCTGATTTGGTTTTCCCCAACAGGTGCAGGCTTATCCGTTCGCCCGATGTTTTGATATTGGTGGTAACAATATGAACGTGTGGGTGCCCGGCATCAGAATGCTGATAGGCCAAATAAGGCTGATTACCAAACCCGATCTGCTCCATATAATCACTAACAATCTGCTGAAGCAGGTGCTTTTCAAGCTGCTCACCGATAGCAAAATTCAAAGAAATATGGACGGTATTGGTTTTAGTTCTTTCATTCCTTGATGCCAAATCTGTCAACCGTAACAGCTTGTCATAGAAATTCAGATCTTCCAAATCCTTGAAATACCCGCTCGCCTCAATAAGCTGCGCCTTATCATTTCGCAATTTATTTTCATTGTAATTCAATGCGCCGACAAGACTTTTTCCGTTTATAATTTTTGCGACCATATATCTGCATATTTGTTCATCCGATCTTTAATTTGGATGATGGACGGCTCCAGTTTACTGTTAATTACACCAAGCAAATTGACCCACAACCGGGTGTCAGCATGGCCGTGGGCGCTATTGATATTACGTACCGCCTGGTTCAAATTATTACCAATAGCGTTGAGTTCTTTCCGCAACAAAATAAGCTCTTCCAACACCTCATCCATTGACTTATCGCGGTAGGTTACGGTTATCGGTTTTTCGAGTAACACGCTCCTTATATACTCACTTAACTTTCGGAACCGTGTCTTCTTAAACCGGCTGTCCAGCAAAGTAAACTCTGCCGGTTTCAATCTCGTTAGCAATATTCTTGACCTATTTTCTCCTTGATTTTCCATTATCAAAATCTTTAAAAATCCGACTTCGGAGGATTTTTCCATGTCCCGGACTGACTTCGGAAGGGAGGGCAAGATTTCGTTTGTATTACAAACGTACATCTTGCTGATTGCTGAAAGAGGCAATCTCCTCTTTTCAAAGTCCTCGATTGGATTTGTTAAACATCCCTACTCATATTGATTCGCAATAATATGGCGATAGTCTGGACCTCCGCTTCATTCGCTGCCGATGATCAAAAATCCAGTCAGCCGCACAGACTTTCCAGTTCCGAATTGGCGCGCCTTTGATCGTTTTCCATTGCAATAATTCCTGCTCCGATAAGAACACCTCTGCACATTCCGCCAAATCTTTTTGATCAAAATAGACGTGTACCACAAACCTGTCCGGAGGCACATTGACACCAAATCCGTTCGGGTCTTGACCCCTGATTTTGAAGTTAGCCTGGGACGCTTTTGGTAGGTGCTGAATGATCCGTTTTGCCTTCCGCTTCATGCCATTTTCATCTGATCAATTAATGTCCCTGAGTGCATCAGGTTTTCGATTTCTTCCAGATTATAGTACGTTACACCACCCAATTTTTTGAAAGGAATAACGCCTTTATCCCGTAGGATTTGAAGCTTGCTTTCCGACAAGCGTAGCATTCTTTTAATTTCAAAAGCTTTGAGCCATTGGTGGCCCGGATGCCCGGATTGTTCTTTTAGCAATTTCTTAATGTCGCCAATAAGTTGCTGTTTAAAATCAATCAAGTCCTGAACAGTTATCAATTGATCCCTGTGAACTTTTGGAAAGTCGTTCTGAGTTTCATTGTAATTTGCCATAGCTTAAATTTTACTGTGGCAAATGTGGGGAAGGCTAAAATATGTTTATCACACCTCATGTACGAGGTAGGTGTTTTTATTATTACGAAGTGTGTATGAGGAAATTCTGATGAACTTTGGAGTTATACTTTAGTTGATATATTACCTACGCGTTAGGAAGCTTCTTTTTAGCTTTATTTTCTGTGGATAGCCTTATAAAATTAACGGATGGGAGCAAAATGGGACTGATCCCGGCTTTTAACGTTATTGATGCCAGGTGTTCTCTCAAAAAAGGGAACATTATTGCTGGACCGTTCGCTACAGCAAATTGATCAATTGGTATTATGGGGTCTGTATCGCATATAAAAATACCAATCATTTTTATTTTTGCAGAAATTTCTTTTACACGACTTTTACCAGCTTTGAAATCTAATGTCACTGTGATTTGCAGGGAGTCGTTCTCAAGAACCTGATGTTCAACAGAAATATTAGCACTGTTTTTAAAAGTCGGCTCCTTAAAATCAACATTTGCAACTCGTTTAAATATACTTTCCAATAAATAAATTTCTGACAATCGGAACATAGACTGGCCTGCCATAATTACGCCGCTAAATAGTACGTTGATTCATCAGTAATTCCGTCATTGATAACAGTATCTGTATTTTTTGATTCAGATGGGAGGTTATTTGTAAATGACTGAAAATCGGTATGCTCAAGATTTTCATGAAAACTGAAAGTACAATTAACCGGGTTTTGTTTAATTTGTCGGATTTCCTGTTTAAATACAAATGAGTTTTGAATATCTGGCGTGAAATCGGTCAGCAAATCATTCAAATTCTCATGATTCCATGATAAGTTCTCCAATGAGTTTTTATAGGCTGCACCACATTTTACATAAGAAGGCTGGTCAACCTTGAAAAGGTCATCCTCAGTAATAAAAGCCAATGCCTCATCTGGAAACTCTTTTATAAAAGCCAATACAATTTTGTTTTGCTGATTTACAAAACTATCATCATAAAGCTCAAAAAAATCCTTCGGCAATACCTCAATAAAATGAGTTTCACTATAATTATCTAACTGATAGCTAAATTTCACCAGTGGGAAATTTTCAGCTAATTCATCAATTCGAGATACTATATATTCCTTTGAGTTCATAATACAAAATGTTTAACTAAAAGCCTTTTTGCGTCTACTGACATATCGTACGCTTTTAGAGCTTCATTATCTATAATTGTTTCATTTCTATAATCAGCTTTAGCACGTGCTGTACTAAGGCTTCTTATTTTTGAATTAAATTTTGCGGCATCTGTGCCATTTAGTCTCATAAACTCTACAAAAATTTCATTTTGTAACCAAATATGGAAACCACTTTCTTTTGATCCGGTTTTGCCTTCATTATAAATTTGCAATTCAGTCTTCCCAAAATGCGAACGTAATAAGTGCAGCATTAATTGTACACATCCGTAATATGCACAATGAATACTTGAAGAGAACAACGAAGCTTTAATGAGTTTGTTTGAGGCAATAATACTTTCATCTGATTTAGTAGTTAAAATCGACATGCCTAAGAAAAGTGATTTAGTTTCATGCAATAATAGTTAAATTTTTAAAATAAAAAATATTACAGCAATAAATATCACATATTTATTAGAATCAAAAGCGAAGAGTAAATTTATTGCAAATATGGAAATTAAATAAACTATAGTAAGGGGATAAAGTGATTAAATGTTAAATAATGGGGAGATATGGAATCTCCCCATTATCGGGTTAAGCATAAGCTTCTAATCGCCAGGTTACAGCTTTGCCAGCATAAGGGGGCATAGTGTTACCTTTAGCAATCGGTGCAGTTGTCGTAGGAGTATCAACTACGCGCCACACACCACTTTCAGGACATGAATGACCGGTACTTGCTGTAGTACCTATTGGGCTTTTCATAACTCATAAGTGTTAATTCTCCTTGTTGAATTAGGGCAGGAACACATAAACCCTCTGAGAAATTAATTAAACGCCATCGGTATTTTCTCTTTATCCGTATCGGCTCTTTTTTTTACTTTTGGGTAACACCCTTAAAAGGGGTTTCGTCTGATTTTTGATCCATAAACTTGTTTGTATTTGTATCAATCTTCGTCCATTTTTCATTACCTGGAGTGAATACTTCTACGCGATCTTTAACATCTCCAATTCTATGTCCATCATCAGTTGGTGCATTTCTTGCCATAATCTTTATACCCCCATTCAGGTCTTTTTGATAGGTTAGTTTATTATTCGTCTATTATTTTAACTATATGCTTGCAGTAAGCATCATTATCGATTAATAGTTGAAGCGTTCGCTGAAAGTTCCTTAACTCCCTTTCTTCAAGTAGTTTTTGTTGTGCAGATTTGCCAATATGCCCTTTACGCATAAACATTTCAATGGCTTTGTCAATGCCATTCAAGGTTGTTGGCATATCGTATATTTTTAAAATATCTTGGTTGTCACCATAAGTAACAAAAATCGGATAGCTCCTGCCATGCGTTTCTAAGGGAACCTGATGCAGGTTGTTTTTACGAAAAAACAAAGCCGCTCTTTTTTTAATATCTGCATCCAAATCGCCAGGCATTACAATATTAAATTCAAATTGGTTGAATATCTTACCGTTTACTTCAACTTTTCCTTTGGAGCACAGTGTTTCGCAAGTTATAGCAACAAGATTGTTAAAATACCCAATCGCCAAAGCGGTGGACGGCAATAAGCTTAATTCGCCCAAAGACATTTTTTCCAGTATAGTATTGCGTATTTTACGTAGTTCGTTGTTTAGGCTTTGCGATTGCGATAAGTCGATTTCTTTTTTGAATCGCGGTGTTGTTATACCAAATAAATCTGATGGAAGCTTAGTTCCTTCTTCCTGAATGACAAACGCCCTTGACGAACCAACCCTACCCAGAAATAAGCCATATTCAAAAACAACATTATCCCTCGCAACATCAAACGCATTGTTTCGAGATTGAAGAAAGTCATCTTTAGTAGCAATTAATAGCCCAAAATCGAATAAACTGGCTTCTTTTAGCAAAGTTTCTAAAACACTTTCATTGTATTTAAAGATATCATCTGTCCATAAATAACAATCAAAATCGAGATCCAAATAGCTTTTAACATATTTGGCTACCTCAAGCCCTTCCCCTGAAGAACCTATAAAAATCCTTGGTTTTAAATCCATGTTAATAAGTTAATAGAATAAATTTTTTGCCTCACCATTACAGTCCTCAATTAGCAAATCCAAATCACGTTTTAATGCTTTTAGGCATGTGATGCAAGCATCGTCCGATAATGGATTTTCAATGCCGTTCGGGCTTTTTACAGATTTGCGATAGGTGGAATCGGTAATAAGTCGATTCATTTCTAAAGACATAACTTTAGCAATATCTAACTCGCGACTTGTGTAATAATACAATGATGAATTGTCGATGTTATGAACTATGGTTGTAAGCTGAAAACTATTCAGTTTAATATCAGCCTCACTATCAGCTTTTAAAGTTTTTAGGAGGCGAATCCCTTTACGGGAACCATCATTGGTACTGTCACCCTTTTGATTAATGTTGTTAATATGCGCAAAAGGATAATCTAATATTTTGCTCTTTTTCGGAAAGTCAAACAAATAAATGCCCCTAAAGTACTCGTTCCGGCGTTGCTCATATTCCGTAGTGTTATACCAAAAACTAAAAACCACATCCACCTTTCTACGAAGGTTTTTATTGAAAATGGCAATTGATTTCGTGCCGCTATCATCTACATCATCGTATTGCCGCTTTAAAATAGCCGTGGCTTGAGTACGTAAACTTTCTATGTCGCTGCTGGGAACGCCTTGATATGGCGATTGCGGAGGACACAGCGCTGGTTCAAGAAAACAGTAGTCATTTATAATAGCTAATAAGTCAACATCACTATATAACTTGATGTGGGTGCCAGCCATAACGGAGCCTTGTTTTCGATAGTCCCTATTAAATGATAATTGCAGACCACGTTCTAAATGCCCCATTACATTATCTGCCGCCTCTAACGTTTTATCGTTATACTTTTTATCAATCGGCCGCATAGATTCGATTAGGTATTTCAGATTTTCAGGTATGTAAGCCTTAGAAAAAGATTCTGATAAATTAACAACCCGATGTTCTAATGGGTCATACCTTCTGTTTTGTAAGTTTTCAAGTCGTCGTGTGTAATTCAAATTAGCCATAATCAATGTTTTAATTAGCGATATTCTGCTTAGGCCAAAACCTTGCCAATGATATTTTATATTAAAAAATGCATAATTCATTACATTTTAATATCTTTATTTGATTATATATATCAAATAATGATATGAGAATATTAATATCTTGGCTTGCCTTTAACAACGACTTTACTAACAGTGAAGTTTTATTGGATGGGCCAACTTTTAATTATCACCGATATAATTATAATTACGACAAACACATTATATTAAGTACTGCAGCCGAAAGCAATTTGATGGCTGAAAAATTACTTAATGCCTTGTTGTTAGAATTCCCGTCTCGCCAAGGTCATTTAGAGATTAAATACATGGACGTGAAGGACGTAATAGATATTAATTTGATAAAAACCAAAGTAGAAAAAGTATTACTCAATCTTCAGGACGATGAAATTGATATCTTTTTTTCACCCGGCACCTCGGCAATGCAGGTATCATGGTATATTTGCCACACAACTTTAGGGTTAAAAACGAAGTTAATCCAATCTAGACCTGCGCGATTCTCAAAGTCAAAACAGCCAGAATTTTTAGAAATATCTACATCGTTTTCAACTGTACCTGTTACAGCCATAATTCGTGAGCAAAATATTTCAAATGCTGCAAAGACCGACAGTTCATATTTGATAAGCGACGGTATTAAACCGGCTTATGACAAAGCGCTAAAAATAGCCCAAACAGATAAAGTAACAACACTTATAATAGGAGATAGCGGTACTGGTAAAGAGCATCTTTCCAAATATATACACGATAACTCCATCAGGCACAACAATAGCTTTATCGCTGTTAATTGTTCCGCTTTTAATGAGAATCTATTAGAGGCAAGGTTGTTTGGGTTTAAGAAAAATGCATTTACCGGTGCAGATAAGGATCAAAAAGGATTATTTGAGGAAGCCGACAGTGGTACAATTTTCTTGGATGAAATCGGAGATATATCAACCTATATGCAACAAAGCTTACTTCGCGTTCTTCAGGAGCAGGAAATATTACCCTTAGGGTTTAACAAGCCTGTTAAAATTAACGTGCGAATTATCGCTGCTACCAATAAAAATTTAGCAGAAATGTGTCGTCAAGGTCATTTTAGATGGGACCTTTATTATAGGCTTACAGTTACCGAACTTAGCCTCCCATCTTTAAATGAAAGAGGACTTGATGACAAGTTACAATTGATCGAATATTTTATAAAATCCAAAAAATCACTTTTTAAAAGGGATCATCAGATACAGCTATCAAAGGAAGCTCGTAAGGCCTTGTTATTATATAATTTTCCTGGAAATATACGGGAATTGGAAAATTTAATAGAACAGCTATATGTTTTTTTTGAAAGAGATGTTTCAATTAATGATTTGCCAGAGCGGATTTTGAAACCCGATTCGCAAAATTCCATGAAATGGATGGACGTTGAAAAAGAGCTTATCGCGAAAGTATTAATAATTGCTAAAGGAAATCAAAATCAAGCGTCTAAAGTTCTCGGTTACGGTTCTATTAATACACTGAGAAACAAGATCAAGGAGTATGGTCTTGAAGTTAAAAAGGTGCTAAACTAATCTAAGGATTTTGTGTATCGTTACGGCATCTTTTATCATTAAAATGAAAACAAAAACTTTCAAGATTCTCCCATTTGTTCCGTTGGCTTATACTATATTAGACGATTAATTCAATCCCTAATATTTCGATTACCCTATGCCTATAAAAGCTGGTCAAATTGTAAAGAACCTAATTCCATCTGAAGCTGTAACTGTAGATAGAATTCAACCATTGGGAAATATGGTCTCCCTGAAATTTACAGGTGTAAATTCTAATCGCGCTAATTCAAAAGTTATTTCTATTGAGGATTTTGACCGGTTAGAAATACTTACAGAAGAAGGTACTTTCAATTTTAAAGGAGATCCCAATAAGTTTGCTTTGTTTGCAGAGGCCGAGCGTATTAATTCAGCTTACCAATTTGACCCGTTATTTGCAGTTAATTGTAGCATTGTGGACCCGCTCCCTCACCAGGTTGAAGCTGTTTACAAGTTTTTATTACCCTTGCCAAAAATTCGGTTCCTTTTAGCAGATGATACGGGTGCTGGTAAAACAATCATGACCGGCTTGTTAATAAAAGAGCTAATGATGCGTGGACTATCTGAGAGGATATTAATAATAACTCCAGGTGGTTTAACTAAACAATGGCAAGAGGACGAAATGGGCGTAAAGTTCAATATTAATTTTACGCTTGTAAATCGCGCGCGCTTCGCTTCTGATCCTAATGTTTTTCAATCTGAAAAAAGAATAGTTACATCGATCGATTTTATTTCAAGGGAGGATGTTTTAAATACTGCAAGTAACAACCACTGGGATTTGATCGTATTTGACGAGTGTCATAAGCTTTCTGCTTATGATTATGGCGCAAAGCAATATTTGTCTCAACGTTATAAGGCCGCTGAAGTATTATCACAACAATGCGAGCATATTTTATTGCTAACCGCGACTCCGCACCGTGGCCGCGCCGATACATTTAAAAAACTCCTTCAACTTTTAGATCCAGATATTTTTGCGACTGATGAAATTGCATCGACCAGAATTAAGGAGTTTGAACATAATGGTATCAATAAGTTCTTTATACGCCGTTTAAAGGAAGATATGAAGGATTGGAAAGGAATGCCATTATTTAAAGAACGCTTTACAAAAACAGTAGCCTACCAACTAACCCCTGAAGAAAAAGATTTGTATGATGCCGTAACTAAATATCTGACTACAAAAAAGGAAGAAGCTTCCGAATCCAAAAACATCCACGTTTCATTGGCACTCACGGTAATGCAACGTCGATTAGTAAGCTCCATTTATGCTATAAAAAACACGTTGGAAAGAAGGTGGAAAGCATTGCAAAGTATTGTGGATGACTTAGCTTTAAATCCAAATCTTTGGAGCCAGCGGCATAAAATGGATGCTGCTTTTAATCAAATAAACGATATTGATGATTTTGAAGATTTAGAAGATGATGAAAGAGAGGCATTAGAAGGGATCTTATCTGACCCTAAAAAATTCAGATTATTCACTACTGCCAAAAATCCTCAAGAACTTCACCAGGAAGCGAGAGAAGTTAAGAGGCTGTTCGAAATGGCCGAAATACTTTATAATCGCAAACAGGAAGAAAAGAAATTTCAGCAATTACAGGATTTGTTAAAATCAAACGGTGTGTTAGAACACGGGGAGAAACTTGTAATATTCACTGAACATAAGGATACATTAATTTACCTTGAAGACAGATTAAGCAAAAGTGGAGGCTACAACGTGGCTACCATTCATGGCGGCAAGCAAGTTGATGAACGCAGAAAAGCACAGGCTGATTTTGCTAAACCCGATACGCAAATTTTGATTGCCACTGATGCCGCTGGTGAAGGTATAAATCTGCAGTTTTGCCGCCTGTTAATTAATTGGGACATACCCTGGAACCCTAACCGTTTAGAGCAACGTATGGGACGTATTCATAGGTATGGCCAGAAAGCGGATGTGTTGGTGTTTAATATGGTGGCTAGCAATACTAAGGAGGGGAAAGTGTTAGAAAGGCTGCTCACCAAATTGGACATTATTCGGGAAGGAATGGGTGATGACAGGGTTTATGACGTAATACAGGACGTTTTAGAAAATGTTAGCCTTGATGCTGTTATCAACTCGGTTTTCAATGGAAAAGAATCTGCTTTGGATGAATTTTTGGCGCAGGATAATGAAATCTTAAAACTTAAGTTCTCTGAAAAAATAAAGGAACAAAAGGAGAAATTAGCGCACAGCGTTGTTGATTACAAGGATGCTCGTATCCTCAAAGAGAATTCGGATGAAAAACGGCTTCAGCCAATTTACATTCGGTTGTTTTTTGAAAAAGCATTTAAGCATATAGGTGGTGATTTTACAGAATTAAGACCATCCATTTACCGAATTGACAAATTACCGGATTTAATATCAGCAACCTTGCGGAAGGATTATACGATATATGCAGATAACTTAAGACAAATTCAATTCTGCTTTGACAAACAGGTTTTTTTAGATTATCAGAATGTTGGCGATTTGGGGAAGGTTCATTATATAAACCCGGGTAACCCCGTTTTTGATAGCTTAATAAAAGTAGTTCGCCATCAATACCGTGAGGATATGTTGAAAGGAACTATACTGATTTCTCCGGATGACTCCGAAGCTTACTTTGCTTTCTTTGTGAAATCTCAAATTGTTGACAATAGGGAGAGTAAGAAAGAAGATAGTATTGCCGACGAACGGTTAGTAATGGTCTTTCAAACAAGGGATGGTTCATTTCATGTAACATCTCCTGCGAAATTTATCGACTTACATGCCCCGGCTGATTTTACCAAGCCTATTGAATTGCCTGAAGTGGTAAACAACAACAATGTAGTGCAGTGGAGCTTCGAGAATATAACCATTCAGCAATTTGAAGATACTAAAGCGCACGTAAAAAAAGACTCGACTGATCGTAAAAAATATTTGGAGTCGGCTTTTACCCAAGTGATATTGGATTTGCAAAAGCAAATGCAGGAGCTACAGGGTAAGATCCTTATAGGCGATATTAAGGTGCAGGAAAAGATTTCTAAATTGCAGAAACACATTGACGATAAGATTGAGAAAAAGACACTCAGGTTAGAAAGTTTAGCGCTGATGGAGCAATTAAGTCCAAAGGAACCTGAGATATTGGGTTGTGCATATGTTGTACCTTTGTCAAAAATTGAATATCTGGGCCATTACGGCATGAGCCGTGATGACGAAGCTGAAGCCATTGCTATGCAAAAAGCGATGGAATTTGAAAAAGAACAAGGGTGGAAGCCACAAGACGTTTCTGCAAACAATGAAGGCTATGATATTAGGAGCATTAGTCCCGAAAATTTAAAGCGATATATTGAAGTAAAAGGAAGAAGCGGAGCTGATGGAAGTGTAATGTTGAGTGAAAATGAAATGAACCGTTTAGCTCAATTGGGCGATGCGGCCTGGTTATATATAATAATGAATTGTAAAAGTACTCCCGAAATTTATCGAATTCAAAACCCTGCAAAACAATTGAATTTTGAATTAAAAACAAAGGGAATACAATACTTTTTGCCTATGGCAGAATGGGAAAATAAAGTAATAAATTAATGGGGCAACCAAAAAAACTCATAGAAGTAGCAATGCCGATAAAAGAAATATCGGCTGAAAGTGTGAGAGATAAATCTATTAGGCATGGCCATATTTCCACTTTACACATTTGGTGGGCCAGGAGACCTCTACCTGTTTGTCGTGCTGTAGTGTTTGCAAGTTTGGTACCAGACCCTTTAGATGATAATTGTCCAACAGCATTTATAGATGCAGTTGGTATCTTATTAGGAAAAGAAAACAATTTAGGGGATCCTTATAAACCTTACATAAATATACCTTATACCGCATCGATTGACAAAATGGACGATAATTATCGTAATAGGTTATTGATGTTCATAGGAAAATTTTCAGATAAGTATACATTATTGGGAGAGAAAACGCTTTCAAAGGATAAATTAAATGATGCAAGTCTAATTAAATGGGATAATAAGGATAATGAAGTCATACTTGAAAAAGCACGTAAGTTAATATGGGTATCACACAACGCAAATACTAATAAATCTTGCGCTGTATTATTGTCTGAATTTGACGAATTAAACAAAGCAATAAAAACTGCTGAATATCGATTATATAGCTTAACAAATAGACATTTAGAAAGTCAAGAAGTTAAAGAAAAGGAAATTGAGTTGCAGAAGGTAATAGACGCCTTTTTAGATAGAATGCCAAAAGTTTTCGATCCGTTCGCTGGTGGCGGTGCTATCCCATTAGAAGCTGCACGATTAGGGTGTCGAAGTTTCGGTAATGATATAAACCCTGTTGCGCATATTATTCAAAAAGGGAGTTTATCATATCCACAGAAATTTGGGAAACCAATTATTTACACTAAGACTGAATTCGTAAAACTTTATGGAGAATATGAATGGAACCGTCAAGAACAAATTTCCAAGATTATAATCGATGGCGAAGCAGTAGCTATAAAAATCTCAAATAGATTATCATTTGATGTTGCATTTTACGCTAGACAGTTACTGAGTTTTGCTGAAAAGGAAATAGGATCATTTTATCCAGCAAACGAAAAAGGAAAAAAGCCGGTTGCTTATTATTGGGCTTACCAAGGCACGTGTTCCAACCCATCCTGCAAAGCCAAGGTTCCCCTGATTAAGCAATTTTATTTAGTCAATAAACCTGATAAAAAAGTCTATTTAAACCCCATAATAAATGAAAAGAATATTTCTTTCGATATTAAATATGGGAAATATGATGCCGAAACATGGATTCAAAGAAAGAATTTAAAATGTCCAGTATGCGGTAATATAACAAGTATTGGTGAATTAAAAAGGCAATTTAATGCTAAAGAGCCTAAAAAAGTCTTAATTGCAGTTATTGAAGAAGGTAATAATTCAAAAAATTATCGGCTACCCACAACGGCGGAGATTGACATATTAAATGAATTGCCAACAAACATTGACCGTCCCATAGGTAAAATGCCAATCGGGAATAACAGAGATTTACATTGTATGGGCTGGGGGGTTGAAGAATGGGCAGATATGTTTACAGAAAGACAATTAATGCTCATGAACACCTTAGTTTCTAAATTAGCAATTTACAAGATTAATATATTTGAGAATTCACTTTATCATGAAGCGATTTTGACATATTTGGCAATCTTTATTGACAGAATAGCTGCCGTTAATACAGCGTTTGGGCGATGGCATGTAGCAGGAGAAAAATTAGAAACACCTTTTAGTCGCCAAGCGATTCCTTTCATGCTTGATTTTCCTGAATCTAATCCATTTTCTAATTCTACAGGAAGTGCACTAAATCAGTTAGATTGGATTACAAGGTATATTGAAAGTGAATGTAACCATCCGTTTGAAACAACTTTGAAAAATGCAACAAGTGGAGATGAATCTCAGTTTCCTCCCAAATTTTTAGATTGTGTTGTAACCGATCCGCCTTATTACGATGCAATTGCTTATGCTGACCTGTCTGACTTTTTCTACACTTGGTTAAAAAAAATGATTGGAGATGTTTTTTATTTAAATTTTGCGGTTCCGCAAACTCCCAAAACGGATGAATGCACTGCATTGAAACATCATCATAATGGAAATATGGGGGAAGCCAAACATCATTTTGAAAAAAAACTATTAGAGATATTTTCGGCGATTGAGAAGCAAACTAAGAATATCGTCAGTATTATGTTTGCTCACCAAAGTACAGAAGCATGGACAACGTTATGTAATTCTATATTAGACTCAAGAATGAATATTACCGGAAGTTGGGCTATTGATACAGAAATGGGTGCCAGGATGGTCGCTATGGACAACGCTGCCTTGCAATCGTCAGTTACTGTATCGTGTCGTCCAATGATCCGAGAAGGGTATGGTGAATATAAACAAGTAAAAAAAGCGATAGAAAAAACGGTAGCCAAAGAGGTTGATGAATTATATCACTTAGGTTTTAGAGGTGCAGATTTATTAACCGCCTGCTTTGGCCAAGCAGTTAGCGAATTTGGTAAATACGAAAAGGTCGAAAAAGCAGATGGAAGCGAAGTAACTGTTGCAGAATTATTAGAAATGGCACGAGAAAGCGCGTTTAATGCTTTGCTTAAAGGTTTCGAAGGAGATGAATTTACTAAGTTTTATATTGGTTGGTTACAACTTTATGGTTTTATGGAAACTGACTTTGACGATGCCGCAAAGTTTAGTAGGATTGGCTTAAGTATCGATGTTCAGGATTTATTCTCTTCCCATATCCTAATTAAGAAATTCAATAAACAAGCTTTAGGAGGATTTGCAGCTCGTTTAGTTATAAATACTAAACTTGGTGAACAAACAAAAAGCATCTTAATCGACAAAGTTCATAGAGGGATGGCTTTGTATAAGAGTGCAAATAGGCAACTTTTACTGCAATATATCAGTAATGTAGCCCCTAATGCAGATGATAGTTTTTGGCGAGTTATAACTTCGCTTTGCGAAATTCTACCAACAGATACACAAGATTACGAACAAGCACTTGGTCTACAGGCTAATAAGGAAAGTCTAATAAGGGAAAGTAAAACAGTGATTAAGGATAATTCAGAGCAAACAGCCCTCGAATTATAACTATAAAAAAATATAATGGCAATAGCACAACACCAACAAGATAATTTATTCAAAGCATTTGGCTTGTTCATTGAAGCATTTCGACCGTACGTTGTGAGTGTTTTACAACAGGAGGCTGATGATAAATGGCCAGCATTGTTTGTAGAGGCGTTATACCCAGGTCAGAAAGACAGTTGGAATTTGGGATTGAAAGCGGGTTCGTCGCCAGAAACACTTATTGATTACCCTTATTTAAAAGCCTTTTCGTTAAGATACAAAGATCTATTAAAAGTAGATTTTGGAAAGGACGTTAATAAACTGGCTACGAGATTAGAAACTATATATGATACAAGGAATAAATTGGCCCATTTTCAGGCAATTTCCGTAGATGAATTCGTTGAAACGTTCATCCAAATGAAAAGCATTGCAAAATCGCTAAACATGGATGAGCTTGAGACGGAGTTAGCGGGGTTGCAGGAATTAAAAGCAACAATACAACACCCCATAGCACCAATTCAACAATCGGGCGATTTACAGCCTTGGTTTAGAGTCGTAACTCCACATATGGATATTCGCCAGGGACGATTGGATGAATCAGTATTTGCTGCTAATCTCGCTGAAGTTGCTTTAAATACCGGACGGGAAATATATAACAATCCAGTTGTGTTCTTTTCAAAAACCTTCTTTACCGCTGGGTTAAAAAGTATTGCAAAAACTGTTATCAATGGTTTAAACGGTAATGAAGATGCGGAAAATCGTATAATATCGCTACAAACAGGTTTTGGTGGTGGTAAAACACACACTTTAATTTCTTTATACCATTTATGCAAATGGGGTAAGCAATCCATTCAGTCACAATATACGCAGGAATTATTAGCATATACCGGCAATCCTACGTTTGATACAGCGAGAATTGCTGTATTTACGAACACCACAAATGACCCGGCAAACGGAAGAACTACCGCAGAAAATTTGCATATTCAAACCATTTGGGGAGAACTGGCTTATCAATTAGGTGGACCAAAGGCCTATGAAATAATTCGTAAAAACGACGAACAATTAATTGCCCCCGCCGGCTTGTTTAAGAAAGTATTACAACAATGTACTCCAGCTTTAATTTTAATAGATGAGCTTGCGGACTATTGCGTTAAAGCTTCTGCAAAGATGACGGGTAATAGTAGTTTGGCCGATCAAACAATAAGTTTTGTTCAGGAACTTACAGAAGCCATAGCTGCAACAAACAATTGCGTTGCCGTAATTACGTTACCTGCAAGCCCGCAAGAAGTCGGTAATACGGCGGAAGCACAATCAATTTTAAATAGTCTTCAGAAACGTGTTAGTCGGGTTGGTGCCGATACACAACCCGTTGCTGATGATGAAATATATGAGGTTATAAGACGGCGACTATTTGAAGATATAGGCAGTCCACAAATGATAGAGGCAGTATCGTCAAAATATTTAGAGCTGTATCAAAGTTCATGGACCGAATTGCCGAGCAATGCTAATAAAATGGAGTATAAGCAACGGTTGCTTAAAGCTTATCCGTTTCATCCCGAATTGATAGATGTTTTTAGAGTACGTTGGGCCAGTCATCATGACTTTCAGCGTACAAGGGGCGCTTTACGTTTATTGGCAGCGATAGTAAGTGATTTGTGGAAACGTCAGCAAACGCTACCAGGTGCCAATTTACTAATTCACTCGGGTGAAGTCAACTTTGCTAACCTTGATGCCATGAGTGGACAGTTAAAGAGGCTATATGGCAATGGTTATGACGCTGTTATTACCGCTGACGTTGCTGGTTCTACTTCCAATGCCTTTAAAATTGACGTTGAAAAAAAAGAATATGGACTATGGAATCTTACCAAGTCCATTGCATCGGTTATATTAATGAATTCCTTTGGCAATGAAGGATCAAATAAAGGAATATCAGTTCCCGAAATAAAATTACAATTACTGACCCCAGGCGGATTTAACCATAACAGCATAAATGGGTCGTTAGACGAATTAGAAAATGACGCCTATTACTTATACTATGCTCAGTCTGGCGGGAACGGGAAAAGGTATTGGTTCCATACCAAACCCAATATCAACATTCTCATAAATCAGGCAAAAGCCGATATCAAAATTGAAAGTATTGAAGCCGAAATAATTAAAAAAACCAAGGAAAAGGAAAGACACATTCAACTTTTCAACACCTTAATCGATCCATCTGAGGATATTCCCGAACAACAAAAACCTACATTACTTATCCTAAGTCCTAAGTATTTTCTTGGTGGAAAAGAATTAAGTAAGCAAGCAAGTTTTATAATTGAAAAACTGTCTACAAAGAAAGGGAACAGTGAGCGTATTTATCGAAATACGTTGTTGTTTCTATTATGTTCGGAAGTTGGCATTTCAAAACTTAATGCTGATGTTAGGGATTACCTTGCGTGCCAAAAAATATATTCTGAATACCAGGGACAATTAGAACAAGATCAAAAGTTAGAAGTAAGGAAACGAATGGAAGATGCAGAAAAGCAAGCCATCGGGGCCTTAGCTGCAGCATATTCAGTATTAGCCAAGTATTCCGTTAAAAACGGAATAGAATTATTGACAATTAAGCAATTTAAAGACACATTTGAGAATCAAGTCAACCAAAATATAATCGGTGCCTTAAAAGAGGAAGAGTGGTTATTGGAATCTGTAGGATTGAATGTTTTACGAAATAATAATTTGTTACCAACCATTGATCAACCCATAAAAGCCAAAGATATATATGAAGCATTTATTAGGTTTGACGATAAACCAATGATTACAGGTTTGGAGGCGATCAATAAAAGTATTACCAAATACTGTTATGAAGGGCATTACTGTGTTGCAAGTGGAGACGGAACAACGTTTAGTAAATATTATTTAAGTGAAAACGTTCCATTTTTTGACGCTGCTGATATTTCATACTGGTTGCTGGATAAATCCCTAAAACCAAAGCCCGAAGATCCAATAAAAGATCCGAATGGCGGTAAGACAGATCCTTTGTCACCGCCCGAAGGCGCCACACAACCTGTTCAATCAAACGGGAGTAATATATTAGACGCTATAAAACATTTCAAATCCATTACAATTTCCGGTAAAGTTCCATTGGAACGCTATACTGAACTGTTCAACTATTTTATTACACCATTCGCCATGAATGGAAATAAAATTGATATAGAGGTAAAATTCAAGATTAAATCAAACGATGGCAGTTTATTGGATGAAAGCAAGCAACAATATAAATCTGCAAAAGAAGCAAGTAAACAGCTGGGGTTAGACTTTGAGGAGGAAAACGTTTAGTTAATGATAACAGTCGAGACATCATTAGACAAATGAGTTTTTTAGGCGTTTTTATGAAAATTATTTTTGGTTAAAATATCCAATCTGCTGATAAATGGATGAACCTGGCGATATTAACTGAAATGTAGTATCCTAATTTTTTATTCAAAATGATTATAAGTCATGAACATTTTGTCTGTCAAATCGCACGACTAATTAAACAAAGCGTTTTACCTTACTGATTGTTATTGTGTGTATTTTTCTGAGAATTAAAAATTCGTTAGTCATATCAAGGATCTTTGAAAATTTACTTTTTCTGCGTTTTTATTTTAACTTTTTTTTGTATATTGATTAACTCAATCAGCAGGTATTCTTACTTGCTTATTTGTGATAAGGTTTCCTCTAAAAAACATTAGAAGCAATAAAATTGATCTATGTTTAACTTAATTTAACAAGGGTTTTAATTAAACACTGAAAGCCTATGCTTAGATTCGTCAATCAGTTAGAAAAGGCACATGAAACGCTTATCACTTATTTCCCTCCTGCTATTTATCCATACTTTAATCTTTGCTCAGCAATACATTGCAGACAGTAAAAATGGTTGCAAGATATGGGATGTTGCCTATGCCCCGACTCATAAAGCTACCTGGTCTGGTAATTGTGTAGAAGGGTTCGCTTCTGGTAAAGGTACTTTAACTTGGCTTATAGAAGGAAAAGAGGTAGCCCGCTACACTGGAGAAATGAATAAAGGGCTTCAGAATGGATACGGGATATTCAGCTTTAATGGAGGAAAAAGCAGTAAAGGATACTTCATTGACGGAGAAGTAACAGGTTTAGATAGCTCATCTATAAAACTGCTCAAAAGAAATGCGATTGCGATAAATGATAGCACCCACATTTTCGACAACTTTTTGCCAGACAAATCCCCTTTCTATTATGCCTTAACCCCTCAAATAAGAATGAAAGGTGCATTAGTATTATTGCCCAGCACTTGGGAAAGGCCTGAAAGCGTATTAAACAATAATGCGAAGCTAAGTCAGCTTGCATTGAAGGAAGGCTTGGTAGTCATTGTACCGTCAACCAATATGCATATATACCTTGACGAGCCTGTAACGGATTTTTTGAATTTAGTATTTAATGATGCTATACAGCGGTATCAAATACCAAAAGATAAATTTGTGATCGGAGGTTATTCGCTCGGTGGCATTATCAGTCTCAGATATGCTGAGGTAGCTTTTGAGCATAATCATACTGCAATTATTCCTGCTGCCGTCTATAGCGTGGACGGACCTGTCGATTTTGCAAATATGTACCGCCAGTTCGAAAGAGAAATTGAAAAGAATGTTTCCACAATGGCTGTAAATGAAGCCAAATATTATCTGGATGGGATGCGCAAGTATTTCAAAGGCACGCCGTCTGAAAATCCTGCTAACTATATTAAGAATTCTGTTTACTCCCGATCTGAAAAGCAAGGTGGCAATGCAAAGTTTTTACATAATGTTCCATTTCGTATTTATTCAGACCCCGATATCGACTGGGCAATGAAGAACAGGCAACGCGATTTGTATGACATGAATGCTCCCGACCAATCCGCATTGATTATCGAATTAACTCTGCAAGGTAATACTAATGCAAAATTTATTAATGCACTTGGTAAAGGCTATCGTTTAGACGGCACACGGCATCCGCATTCCTGGAATATAGTTGATGCGAATGAATGCATAACTTGGATTAAAGATAGTTTAAAACTATAAATGGCTACCTTAATAACTGTTAAAAAAATAAGTTTCCTCTGCGTTCTCAAGGACAAGCCTGGGTGCTATCTACAGTTTTGGCAGCTTAGGTTTCAGACTCTTTATTCTATTACCTTTTCCGTCCTTTTAGTGTTTTTAATCAATATTGTTTTGAGGCCATGATAGTTTCGCGGTATGATATAATGCCGCTTTAGCTTGCAAGTCAACAAAGTGAGCTATGCCCTTTTCTATGTAAATAGTTAGCGTTTCTAATGTGTTATATACCACTTTAAGCAATCTTCTTGCAACAGCTACAATTGCTTTTTGCGCCTTCATGCGCTTGCGTAGCTTATCGAATAAGGCATGCCAATAGGAATCTTTCATGCGAACAGCAGCCCACGCTGCGCCAACAATTGCAACTCGTAAATAGCTGTTACCTTTTTTAATAGATGTGTTTTTTCTCTTACCCGCACTCTCGTTGTTACCGGGCGCAATACCGCACCAAGCTGTAAAATGATCAGCCGTTGGAAAACGGCTCATATCTTTTCCGGCCTCGCTAATAATGATTTCTGCTGATTTAATACCTATACCGCTGATGCTATCGAGGCATTCGAATGCCTGTGCATAATGTTCACTGATTATTTCAGTAATTGATTTATCTAAAAAATCGACTTGTTTTTGAACATGATCATAATCTTCCAACAGCATTTGTAGTTGAGTAAGGTGATAGCCTTGAAGCGTACCATCCAACGCTTTGATCAATAGCTCTTTCTTCAACTTTACTTTACCTCGGGCACAATTAAGTAATTGTTCCTGATCCGTAACTCCTTTGGCTAATAATCGTATCATATCCATAGCAGATAATGTATGGATTGAACTGATTACAGAGCGTAGTTTGATGTTATTACTTTCTAATATCTTAAGCAGGCGGTTCCTAATTCTGTTTAGTTGCCACGTATAGAACAATCGATTTCTGCAATAATCCCTGATTATTCGCTG
The DNA here is from genome assembly GCF_028287845.1 of Mucilaginibacter sp. Classification (GTDB taxonomy): domain Bacteria; phylum Bacteroidota; class Bacteroidia; order Sphingobacteriales; family Sphingobacteriaceae; genus Mucilaginibacter. The sequence continues at coordinate 3,296 of NZ_JAQBOW010000163.1, read as the reverse complement.
GGTATTATCAGGCATAAAACTTGGCCGCACTAATCCGTGCAGCAATAATGTACAAAGCCATTTGGCATCTTTTCGATCCGTTTTTCGCTTAGGCATCTGCTTGATATGAACTGGATTCGCCACAATGACTTTAATATTGGCTTCAGTAAGTATAGCGTATAAACTCATCCAATAAATACCCGTGCTTTCCATAAGGCAATGCTGAATATCATTCTCCTGCAACCAGTCTCTGATCTCTTTGAGTTCACAAGTGTAAGTCCCAAATTCCCTGAACTCCTGGTTGCTGCCATCTTTCCCGGAGATAAAGCCAACGATCTTATCCTTGTGCATGTCAAGACCGCAGGCTCTGTCCAATTGAGGCATAATGTTTACATCTTCAATAATTCTCTGTTTCATAAATATCCTCCGTTGATTATCTATGTACTACATTTTTATGAGCCCGGGTGTTTTTCAAATCATAATACTTAGGTTAGACTCCCCAAAGAGCGATTCCATGGGGGTTTTTATTGTTGAATAAATTCCGTAGATATTATAGGCTTTTGTATAATAGCGATGATCAATGTCACCATTTTCTCTAATTTAATACTGTAATTACAGTTTTTCTTCCAATCGTGATTTCAAATTTTGCATATCCTCCTTCAGTTTCCTTTCAACAACTTTCGCATAAATCTGCGTAGTGGTAATTTTTGTATGCCCTAACATTTTGCTCACTGTTTCAATGGGTACACCGTTTGAGAGTGTAATGGTAGTAGCGAAAGTGTGCCTGGCCAAGTGAAAGGTGACATTTTTAGTAATGTTACATACTTCTGAAATCTCCTTTAAATAGCTATTGACTTTTTGATTGGACATTACCGGGAAAACTTTACCGCCGGATAGTGATCGTATATTGGTTTTGTATTTATCCAATATTTTTAGTGCTTGCGGTAACAGTGGCACATTAACCGGTATCATTGTTTTTTCACGGCATGTCCTGATCCACTTTTCGCCATCAGTACCGGCAACAATATGGCCGGGTGTTAAATTGATAACATCCACATAGGATAGTCCTGTATAGCAGCAAAAAACAAACAAATCCCTAACCATATCAAGGCGTTCTATGGTAAATACTTTCTTTTCCATATCAGCCAACTCTTTTTCGGAGAGTTGTTCCCGGTTTACCTTCTGTATCTTCAACTTATAAGCCGCGAAAGGATCATTATCGATCCATTGCAAGTTCATCGCCAGGTTGACCATTTTTTTAAGCCGAATGATGTGCTTCATCACGCCGTTGTTATTGATCTGCTTTTGGTGGTCCTTTGGTTTATGGTTACGTAGGTAAACTTCAAAGTCTTTCACAAATTTAAAATCGAGCTGATGAAGGTAAATATCTGACGATTGATGCTGTTCGTCCAGAAACTTCACCAAATACCGCTGGGTGACATAATAATGTTTAAGGGTACTCCACTTCAAATCCGTAGTGGAAGTTTCGTTATGATAGATAAAAAGACGGCTGAGGGTATAAACTTCCTCTTCAGCTCCCAAATACAGATCTTTCACTGCTTTGGCTGAAAGCATTTTACCTTTAAGTTGTAGCTGCTTGTAGTTATTGCTGATCGTGTTACGGACCTCTCCCAGATAATTGTTAATGGATTTAACTTCATCCTTATTGCCTTTAGCTGTTCCCTTACCGCTATCCCAATTTTTTGGATCGACATTATGTTTGAGCGCAATGTAAGCCCTTTGCTTATTTACGGTTACGCAAGCGTAAATTGGTTCTTTTCCGTCCCTGGCTTTGTCCGGGCGCGTGGTAAAATGGATACCGAATGACTGTGATGTTTGCATAAAATTTAATTTTTAAGTTTAAAATGCTCAATAAACACCCTGTTTTTAGGTAACAAAAAGGTAACACAGAATCGTCTAAAAAGACTGATTTAAAACAAACTTTTATCGCTGTAATTAACTGTATGTCAATCCATTGAATGGGTTTGCGTTACCTAAGTTAAAAATTAAAAACAGGTAGTCGGATAGGTAACGAGAACTTTGGCTTTCTTGACGGTTGTTGAGGGGATAATAAATGAAAAAACCCTCTAAATCAGCGACTTAGAGGGTTTTCGGGGGTGGGAAATTTCCACTTTGTGCGCCCACCTGGGCTCGAACCAGGGACCAAAAGATTATGAGTCTTCTACTCTAACCAACTGAGCTATAGGCGCGCAGAAACTTTGTTAAATTTCAGGTTGCAATTTTACGATTTTACCTTCAATTTACAAAGCCTTATTTTATTAAAATAGTATATTTTTGTTTACCGCATTTTATAAACATGCTTTTTCCAAATATGGGCAACCTATCATTAAATCGCAGGCAAGCTTTACAAACTTTAGGTTTGGCTACTGGTGCCTCTTTATTAAACACACCATTATCAGCCATGACAACTGCTAAAAAGTCTAATTTCACTTTTAAGTATTCGCTGAATATGAGCACCATACGCGGGCAGAAATTAGGCTTTATTAAAGAACTGGAAGTAGCTGCAAAAGCCGGCTTTACCTCGGTCGAGATATGGATAGATACTTTTCAAACCTATCTTAAAAATGGAGGCACAACAACCGAAGTCAAAAAGATAATTGAAGGTTTAGGCATAAAGATTGAAAATGCCATAGGCTTTGCCAAATGGATGGTTGACGATGAAGCCACCCGAAAAGCGGCATTAAACCAGTTACAGCATGAAATGGAGCAGTTGGCCCAAATTGGCTGTCACCGTATTGCGGCACCGCCATCCGGCGCCACTGGATTGCCATTGATAGACTTGAATGTAATTACCGATAGATACCGCACAATTCTACAAATAGGCAATCAAACAGGGGTTACACCAATGATTGAAATGTGGGGATCATCACAAAACTTAAAAAAAATAAGCCAGGTATTATACGTAGCTACAGAAAGTGAGCATAAAAACGCCCTTGTACTTTTAGATGCCTTCCATATCTACAAAGGCGGCTCAAGCCTGGATAGTTTACCATTTGTGGGTAAAACCGCTATTGAAGTATTCCATGTTAATGATTATCCGGCGGCCATAGCCCCTGCAAAAATATCAGAACCTGACCGTGTTTACCCCGGCGATGGTATTGCTCCGCTTAAGCAAATATTACAAATTATTAAAAACCCGGAGAAACCGGTAATTATATCGCTGGAAGTATTTAATCAAAGTTATTACGCGCAGGACGCGTTGCTGGTTGCTAAAACCGGGCTGGCTAAAATGAAAGCGGTTACTGAAGGAATTTAATATATAAAAACTAACCCTTCTACTTTAAAGAAGGGTTAGC
>NZ_JAQBOW010000150.1 GCF_028287845.1 Mucilaginibacter sp. | reverse complement strand
ATAACTGGGAAAGGCCGCATCAAGGTATTAATGGCAAAAAACCTATCGATATGGTCTCCCTAAACAACAAAAAATAAATACCTAATTTTGTTACCGAATTACTAAACCCTTACAGCAATGACGCGCTTCTTTAATTTAATTCCCGCCCTTCTTCAATTCATTCTCCGATTTTGAAACGTACCGCCCGATGCCTGCTTAATTTCGTACAAAAGGCCAATCATCAAAAGAAATAAAAAATATTCGGTAATAGTCTTTACTTTTAAAACCATGAAAATAAGATCATTAATATTATTGCTTAGTCTTTTGTATTCTCAACTTGCAACATCTCATTATCGCATTGTGCCTGGTAAAGAGAGAAAATTTTTAAAGCAAGCAAATATGAAATCCAAATTCAATGAATACATAGTTCCCCAATATGCCTCTGTAAAAAAGTCAAACTGTATCGATAATAGATTTATTAATTATAACAACATATCAGCTAATAGTTATCATGATAAAGATTCTGTTGTAGTTTATTATGCAGAAGAATACGGCTCTTCATGTTGTCCTGCAGATCCAAGGATTTATATTAAACCCAGCCTACATGATTATATTAAACAGTTTGAAGATGCCTATAAAGTTAAGATAGGAAAGTCGTATATTAAAAAAATGGGCAAAGAGGGTGAAAGCATAATTTACTTTACACTCAATGGTTTAACTCCCACTCAAAAAATTGAGTTCGCAGATAAAAGAATACACGATTTAACTCTTCAGGAACAGTTAATCTTTAAGGAACAGTTAATAAGGATTGCACGGTCGCCTCCATTTCACTTTCCTTTTGCAATAGAAAAAAAAGGTTTGATGGACTACCCGTAGATTCTTCTATTTCATCAGCTTAATAAAATCATCAAACAAATACCGGCTATCATGCGGGCCGGGTGACGATTCGGGGTGATATTGTACCGAGAATGCTTTTTTATCTTTTACCCTTATACCTTCAATAGATTGGTCGTTCAGGTTAACGTGGGTGATCTCTACTTTATCAGATGCGCGTACTGCCTCTGGCACCACACCAAAACCATGGTTCTGCGAGGTTACTTCGCAATGGTTGATAATGATATTTTTTACCGGGTGGTTCAGTCCGCGGTGACCGTTAAACATTTTTTTGGTTGGGATATCATTAGCCAAAGCCAGTAGCTGGTGACCTAAACAGATACCAAACATGGGCTTATCGGCCGCTAATATCTCTTTCACGGTATCAATAGCGTAAGGCATGGCAGATGGATCGCCGGGACCGTTTGATATGAAGTAGCCCGATGGCGAAAAATCTTTTTCCATTTCGGCAAATGTGGTTTTAGCCGGGTAAACTTTGGCATAAACATCCCTGTCGTCAAAATTACGCAGGATGTTTTTCTTTACACCCAAGTCAAGCACCGCTACGCGGTAAGGCGCGTTCTCATCGCCAAACGTATAGGTTTCTTTGGTTGATACTTGCGATGATAACTCCAAACCATCCATTGATGGCACTTCTGCCAATTTGGTTTTTAGTTCTTCAATATCTAATACTTCTGATGATATGATGGCATTCATAGCGCCCTTATCGCGGATATGACGGACCAGCTGGCGGGTATCAATATCAGATATACCAACTATGTTTTGCTCCTGGAAATAATCTTGTATAGACTCATCAGCCTGTTTGCGGCTGTAAGCAATGTTATAGTTTTTACATACCAGCCCGGCAATTTGTATGCTGCCAGATTCTACCTCTATATCTGCAATGCCATAGTTACCTATGTGCGCGTTGGTAGCAACCATTATCTGGCCGAAGTATGATGGATCTGTAAAAATTTCCTGGTAACCGGTCATCCCGGTATTAAAACAAATTTCGCCGGCAGTGGTACCAATCTTTCCGGCAGCTTTGCCATAAAAAACAGTTCCATCAGCTAATAATAATACTGCCGGTAATTTGGTAAAATAAGTCATTTGTTTAAATAAATTGAATGGTTAAAATAACGGCTGGTTTGGTGCAACGCGCCGTAAAATTTAATTGGAAAGATGAAGTAAGAAACTTCCGGATTCACGGTGCAAAAATAGTATTTATTTCGGATTTATAAAACCATTTTTAGTTAAACATTTAATCGTTCATTTAACGGATTTGTTGTATACTTTGATAATGCATTTATTAACCATTTAATCCTTTACAATAGCATAGTTTTATACGCTCATATAATTGTTCATTTAACGGATTTGTTGTATACATTGATAAGCATTTATTAACCATTTAATCCTTTACAATAGCATAGTTTTATACGCTTTTAGTTAAACATTTAATCGTTCATTAATTGACCTAAGTTATCATCAAATAATGGCCTTTTGTTTATAATAGAAACCATGGTTATAACAATATAATTTATCCCTTTAAATCGCTTTTGGTTTAACCTTAGATCACTTTTTAAGCTATTGTTAGATGCCATAAATTAGCCTTAGTTATACAGTCATTATTAATCCAAGTTATCATCAAATAATGGCCTTTTGTTTATAATAGGAACATGTTTATCACAAAAAATTTATCCATTTAAATAGCTTTTAGCTCAACCTTAAGATCGCTTATTTAACTTATTGTTAGATGACATAAATAGCTTTAATAATCCTATTCATTCAATCCGAAATCGAACATTGAAATCCGAAATAAAAATATCCTAACTTTGCCCATTCTTAAAATCAATCAGCCATGTCTGTACATAAAGAAGTAAAAAGAATTACCACCCACATATTGCAGGAAATGAAAAATCGTGGCGAAAAGATATCAATGCTTACCGCCTACGATTACTCCATGGCTACCATTGTTGACAATGCCGGTATAGATATTATATTAGTGGGCGATTCTGCATCAAACGTAATGGCGGGCCATGAAACCACCTTGCCTATTACTTTGGACCAAATGATTTACCACGCTTCGGCAGTAGTGCGGGCGGCTAAGCGTGCGCTGGTTATTGTCGATCTGCCTTTTGGTACCTACCAGGGTAACTCTAAAGAAGCCTTAAATTCTGCTATTCGCATCATGAAAGAATCTGGCGCGCACGGTGTGAAAATTGAAGGTGGCGTGGAGATTGCCGAATCTGTAAGCCGTATATTAACTGCGGGCATACCGGTTATGGGCCACCTGGGTTTAACGCCACAGTCTATTTATAAATTTGGCACCTATACTGTACGTGCAAAAGAAGAAGCCGAAGCGCAAAAATTGCGCGAAGATGCTTTAAAGCTACAAGACCTTGGTTGTTTTGGTATTGTACTTGAAAAAATACCTGCAAAACTGGCTAAAGAGGTTTCTGAAAGCCTGCTGATACCAACCATAGGCATTGGCGCCGGGCAGCATTGCGATGGACAGGTTTTGGTTATACATGATATGCTGGGCATTAACAAAGGATTTAAACCACGCTTTTTGCGTCAGTATGCCAATTTATACGATGTAATGAACAGCGCTATTAAAAATTATGTTAGCGATGTAAAGGGAAAAAATTTCCCGAATGAGCAGGAGCAATATTGATTTAGTCCATGGTCGATAGTCCATAGACCATGGCAACACATAATACATGGACTTTGGGCTATGACCCATAGACTATCGACTAAACAGCAACTCATAATAACTATGGACTATCGACCATGGACTATGGACTAAACAGGCAACACAATAATAACTATGGGACTATCGACCATAGACTATCGACTAAACATGGCGCGACCCGAATTTAATTATACCAGTTACGATATTACCGAAAAAGATATTCTTTATGAGGATAACCATTTGATTGCCGTGAACAAACGCGCGGGCGATATTGTGCAGGTGGATGATACCGGGGATGAATCGCTGGATGAAAAGGTTAAAAAATATATTGCCAAAAAATACGACAAACCTAACGGCGCTTTTTTAGGCGTCGTACACCGGTTAGACAGGCCCGTGAGCGGCGTTATACTGTTTGCCAAAACCAGCAAGGCGCTTGAGCGGATAAACAAAATGTTTAAGGCCCGCGAAATGCATAAAACTTATTATGCCGTAGTACGCAAAAGGCCTAATCCAATAGCCGGCACATTGGTTCATTACCTGATAAAGAATCCACAGAAAAACGTAACCAAAGCATATGATCGTGAAGTGCCTGGCAGCCAGCGATCTGAGTTAAATTATAAACTGGTTGGTGAACTGGAAGGATATTACTTAATTGAGGTTGATCCCATAACCGGCCGTCCGCACCAGATACGGGTGCAGCTATCCACCTTAGGGTGCCCCATTGTTGGCGATAATAAATACGGTTACCCGCGCGGCAGTCTGCGTAAAAGCATTTGCCTGCATGCCCGCAGGTTGCAGTTTATCCATCCTATAAAAAAAGAACCCATATTAATTGTAGCACCCGTACCCAAAGATGGTTTTTGGGAAAAGTTTGAGGGGATGATGGGGTAAGTACCCCATCGGGGTTCAAGGTCGGTAGCAAAATAAATACAAAGAAATACCGTGCCGTCAGGTACGGAACTTCGCCGACTGTTGCGTACCTGACGGCACGCCAAATGATTTATATGACGTTTTTCTACCGACGTTTCGCACCTACGGCGCATTTTTAATTAATATTTTCCCTTAACTTAATGACATTGGGTTCAGGGTAGCTCAGGCAGTTCAGAGCCCTTGCACCTCCGCCCAAATCTTCTCATCCACCAACACTCCTTCATTCATATTTTTCTTCCTTGTTTTTAAAGTATTCTCACCCGGGTAAGCAACTGGTTTATCCGGATTTACAGGCTCGCTGCTTTTAGTATAGTTCAATATTTCCTCTATAAGGTCATCAGTTTGTTGGCCGTCTTGTGGCTTTATGGCTATAAACACTTGCGATACGCCCGACTCTGTTTTACGCTCGCCTATCTGTTTTACAGACCGGCCCTGGCTTAATACAGCCACCAACAAGTCAAGCACCATGGCTAATCCCGAACCTTTCCAGAAACCGATGGGTAATAACCTTTTTGATGCGGCAATAAGCGCGGCATCTGTACTTATATTACCCTCTTTATCATATCCGCCGGGCACCGGCAATTGTTCGTTATAACTTTGATACTGTAACACTTTACCAAATGAAAACTGCGATATAGCCATATCCAACACCACATGCCCCTCTTTTCGCGGTACAGCAATAACCAACGGATTATTACCCAATGTAGTTGTTGTGCCGCCCCACGGTACTATGGTTGCCGCGGCATTGGTAAAGCTTATGCTTATATATCCTGCTTCGGCGGCTTGCCAGCCATAAGTACCGCCACGCATCCAGTGGTTGGTGTTTTTAATAGCTACGCACCCTATGCCGTTCTCTTTGGCAAGGCTAATTGCCCTATCCATACAAAAACGGGCATTAAGCATACCTGGGCCCAAATTACCATCCCATTGTTCCATCGCTCCCATGCCATTAACTTTTGTTGGCGCTGCCTCTGCAACAATAACGCCTTCTTTTATATACCTTGCAAATGTCGGAAAACGGTTCAGTCCGTGCGTATAAACACCATCCCTGCTGTTTTCAGCAAAAACTTGCGCGCATAGGTCGGCTTTTTCGGCAGGGAAATTAAGATTAGTAAGCACGCGTTTAAATTCGGCTTTAAGTTGTTCAAAAGGTATTCGCATAGGGCAAATATAGTAGCTTAAAAATTGCCTGTAAAATAATAGTAATTTAAAACAGTTATAATTGCCGGCTGGTTACTTATTTTTGCAGCAATATGTTTTTAATGAAAACAAAAATTCCATTTCTGTTTATACTAGGCTTACTGTTGATAAACGTGCTTAGCAATTCTTGTAAAAAAACTCAGCAAAATTCTGTACAAACGCTTTTTGCCAATGGTAAATGGCAGCTCGCATCAGTGAGTGCAACATCGTTTGTTGGCGACACCATAAAAAGAATTGATACCTTAAATACCTTGTGTGATACAACCCAGCTTTTTACATTTAACATAGATAATACCTGTACCTATACCAATTTTGACTGCTTGCATCAACCTACAGCAAGCGGGCACTGGTTATTATCTTCTGATCAGTTATCCATCAGCTCGGATATGGTATGTAAAGACACTACAGCCGCAGGCAGCTCTAAACCATTTGCTTCGGCTAAAATTGAGAATGTTGGCGATTACTCGCTGGTATTATTAACCGGCGATATACCCAACCATACCTCAACTACAAAACGCAGGGTTATACGCTATGGCTTTATTCGTCAAAAAGCTTCAGTTCAATAGTGATTAAAAGGTGTAAAGGTTTATATTTGGGTCATAAATAACATTCATTCGCCATTTTGAAAAAACGAATAGCCATTTTTGCTTCAGGATCAGGGTCAAATGCTCAAAAAATAATGGAGCATTTTAAACGCAATACAGAAGCCGAAGTTGTATTGATACTTACTAATAATCCGCAAGCTTATGTATTACAGCGGGCCGATAATTTTGAGATACCATCGCATGTTTTTACACGCCAGGAATTTTATGAATCTGATGATGTTATAAAGATGCTAAAAACCCTGCAGGTTGATCTTATTGTACTTGCCGGTTTCTTATGGCTGGTACCACCATCACTGCTTAAAAACTTCCCTAATAAAATTATTAACCTGCATCCTGCACTTTTACCCAAATATGGAGGCAAAGGCATGTATGGAGATAATGTACATAAAGCCATATTGGCCGCAAACGAAGAAGAATCAGGCATTACCATCCATTTTGTGAACGAAGAATTTGACGAGGGTGAGGTCATCCATCAATCTAAATTTAAAATTGAGGAGGGCGATAATTTAGAAATGGTAAAATTTAAAGGTCAGCAATTAGAGCACCTGCATTTCCCCAAGGTAATTGAGAGTTTATTGAAAAAAATGAAGAGTTGATTTTTTAAAGATTAAAGTTTGGAGATTGAAGATTAGGTGTATTTTTATCGCAACAACTAAAAACCAATCTTTAATCTCCAATTTCTAACCTTTATCACTCCCATGACCCAAAAACCATCGACCAGCATCTTCCAGCTTGCCGTAATAGTTAGCGCACTTGGCTTTTTTGTAGATACTTATGACCTGCTGCTGTTTGCCATTATCCGTAAACCCAGCCTGGCCTCGCTTGGCTTAAACCCTGCAGAAGTACTATCTAAGGGTGAGTTACTTATCAGCATTCAAATGATAGGTATGGTGATAGGCGGAATTATATTCGGCATACTTGGTGATAAAAAAGGACGACTTAAAGTTTTGTTCGGGTCTATATTGCTCTATTCTATCGCCAATATTTTAAATGGCATGGCGGGTACTTTAAATCAATATATTATTTTAAGATTTATTGCCGGTATAGGCCTTGCCGGCGAGCTTGGCGCGGGCATAACCCTGGTAAGTGAGTTGCTCCCTAAAGAAAAACGCAGTACGGCGGCTGGTTTTATTGCCGGCTTTGGATTATTTGGAGTGGTAGCGGCATCGGTAATAAGTAAAATGGTAGACTGGCGCACCTGCTATTATATAGGCGGCGTGCTTGGCCTGGTGCTTTTAGTAATGCGTATACAGGTGCAGGAAAGCAGTATGTTCAAACACATCCAGCAGGCCACGGTAAGCAAGGGCAATTTTTTAATGTTCTTTAATAACCGTAAACGCTTTGCAAAGTATATGCAATGTATACTCATAGGTTTGCCTGTGTGGTATATTATTGGCATACTGGTTACCTTTTCAGATCAGTTTGGTAAGGCTATGGGTATAAACGGTATTGAGCCGGGTACTGCCATTATGTATTTATACCTGGCCATTGCCGCCGGCGATTTTAGTGTTGGCTGGCTAAGTCAGCGGTTACAAAGCCGCAAAAAAACGCTGTTTATATTTTATGGGATTGCCATTGTATTTACACTGCTGTACTTCTTCCAATCAGGCGGCAACCCGGCATGGTTTTATTTTATATGCGCAGGCTTAGGTTATGGTGCAGGCCTAAACGTGGTATATATAACCAGTAGTGTTGAGCAGTTTGGCACTAACCTGCGGGCATCGGCAGGAATAAGCATACCAAACATGGTTCGGGGGACTTTACCTCTCATGTTACTATTATTTAAATTCACACGTGGAATCTTTCATAATTACCTTACCGGAGGCTGGATAACGGGGTTAATTGTATTTGCAATAGGCGCTACCGCAGCCTGGTTTTTGGATGAAACTTATGGTAAGGATTTGGAGTTTACGGAGGAGTAACCAGGCCTAAATTTATAGACCCGGCCATTTTCTGTCACCCCTATTGTTTAATAAACCGTACCGCGCAACCTTCAATACACATTAGCGGGGGAGCGGGTGTTATGGTTAATGTATCATGTTTGATAGCGTATAGTAATCTTAATTCGGCATCTGCAGCGCTGTTTAGGGTAAGCAGGCTATCTTTTACTTTATAACCATAATATTGCGAATACTCATTACCGCCCAGCGTTCCGTCTGCGTTAAATTGCACGGTATGGTTATCATCTTTAGCTACGGGGTACCAGGTTGGGGCGCTGCCCGTACCATAAAAATTGGCATCAAGTTTCCATATGCCTATTAAAGAACTTTGGCTTATAACAGCAATATCATTTTTTTGACATGCGCTAACCAACATAATAATAGCGGCGCATAATAAGCAGGTAGAAATTTTCATAGTTTTCGGTTTGGTTGATGAAGATAATAACAACTAATTTAAATCCATAATACAAACCCCATTTTTTTTACAAAAAACTCATCTCCAATCACTAATCTCTAATCACTAATCATTACCTTTGCGGCTCAAAAATTTCCCTTTAAATGAGTCAGTCTGTCGCAATTAAAAATGCCCTTATTTCAGTTTATTATA
>NZ_JAQBOW010000139.1 GCF_028287845.1 Mucilaginibacter sp. | reverse complement strand
TTGTTGGCATAATCCAGCTGTTTTTTGATCTTGGCGCCTGCGGGGTATAACTCGGTGTTAATGTTGTTATCGCGTAGTTGTTGTAGTAACGGCAGCCCGTATAGCTCGCCATCTTTATCAAAACAACATATTAAAACTTGTGTGCTTTGGTTAGTATCAGCCGGGAAAAGGTTTAGCTCTTCCATTACATCATAAATACGGTCGGCACCAAAAGATATGCCAGCGCCGGTTAATCCTTTTAAACCGAACATGCCGGTCAGGTCATCATATCTTCCACCACCACCAATGCTGCCTATGGCAACCTCGTTGGTTTTAACTTCGAAGATAGCACCGGTATAATAGTTTAGTCCGCGGGCCAAGGTAATGTCAAGTTCTATAGCCGCGTTTTGCAGTTTAAAATTATCTACGTAGTTCAGTACTTCTTCTATTTCATCGCAACCCGTTTGTCCAATTACAGATCCGGCAAGTGCCGCACGCAAACTTTGCAGCTTTACAGAATTGGTGCCTTCCAGTAAAATTACTGGTTTAAGCCGCTCAATATCTTCAATAGTAAAACCCCTTTCCAGTAACTCTTTTATAACACCATCCAGGCCAATTTTATCCAGTTTATCAATGGCTACAGTAAGGTCAATTATATTATCGATTTTTCCTATAACTTCGGCTATGCCTGATAGAATTTTTCTATTATTTATTTTTATGCTAAAATCTTTCAGTCCTAGACTGCTTAAAGCCTCATCATAAATCAAGATAAATTCGGCCTCGTTTAACAACGAATCAGACCCTACCACATCAGCATCGCATTGAAAAAATTCGCGATAGCGTCCCCTCTGCGGCCTGTCTGCGCGCCATACCGGCTGCACCTGAAAACGTTTAAATGGAAAAGTAATTTCGTTTTGATGTTGTACTACATAACGTGCGAAAGGGACGGTTAGATCGTAACGCAAGGCTTTTTCAGAAATATCCTGAGTTATAAGTTGTGAGTTATGGGTTGTGAGTTTTTGTGGGTCGACCTTAGACAAATAATCGCCACTATTCAATATCTTAAATATCAGCTTATCCCCTTCATCGCCATATTTTCCCATTAGAGTAGAAAGATTTTCCATCGACGGTGTTTCTATTTGCTGATAACCATACTTGCGGAAAACGCCTTTAATGGTATCAAAAATAAAATTGCGTTTTATCATTTCGGCAGGCGAAAAGTCGCGGGTTCCTTTAGGTACGGATGGTTTAATAGCGGCCATGCGGCAAATGTACAAAAAAGAGTGTTATGCTCTTTATAGAGATACATCGTTAATCGCTGGTGACGCTCATGGCCGCAAAGGCCTGACAGGCCTTTCCGCTTCTTTTTTAAGTTCTCATTATTTAGAAGATTGTTGGTTTTGTCCTCAAGTGTCAGCAAATAAGCTTCGGGTGGGTAAAACGTGTTGGGCTGTGCGGCTGTGCGGGCATTGGTAATTTTGCTGAAGCGGTGGGCTGGCGCGACAACAGGGGGCAAAAGGACCGGGCCCTTGGTTTTACCTGATTTGCAGGGCAAAGGCCTGTGCGGCAAGAAGCCTCTTTGCTGACTTGATTTTTGGTTACTTTTCATCAAGGAAAAGTAACAGCCTTAGCGGCAATTGAGCGTCACCAAGCGGCAAATAGACGAAAACATCATTTGTTATACTCCAACAATTCCATCCTATTCCCAAATGGATCATTAAAAGTAAAACGGATGCGGTTGGGAATATCGGGCTCTTCAAATATTTCTACGCCATGTTGATGCAAATGTTTACGTGCAGCGGCCAGGTCGCTCACCTCGAAAGCGGTATGGCGAAAGGTTTTGCCAATTGGCTTTTCAATCCCCACATGAAATTCAATATCAGCCATTTTAAACCAATAGCCGGGTTTGCCAAAAACATCGGGGCGTTCAATAGGTTCAAAACCCAGCACATCCCTGTAAAATGCATGTGCCTGCTCCAACCCTTCCGGCGGGACGCAGACATTAATATGGTCTGTGCGTTTAAAGTTTATCATTGTTATTCGTGCTCGGCAAAGGTAAGTACATAGCCGTTATTGTCTTTTACAGAAAACTCTGTAGCGCCATAAAAAGTTGTTTCCAATCCTTTTAATATGGTTACTTTATCTTTTATCGTGTCATAAAACCCACGTATGTCTTTCAGGTTGATGTATAGTAGTAACGAACCACCATTCTGCCTTGATATTTCTGGCAGCTCATCAGCCAGGCTTTCATAAGTTTGAAACATCATGGTAACGCTGCCATTCACCATCATGGCCCATATCAGGCTGTCGCCCTCTTCGGGTACAGACATGGTTATTTTAAAACCAAGCAGTTCATAAAAAGCAACAGTTGCTTTCATATCACTAACGAAAATATTGGGCGATAAGCTTTCCATAATTTTGTGTTGTTTGTTACCCGGTTATGACCACATAAAGATAACGGATTTCCTAACTTTATCCCATTATAAAAAATCACTCATTCAATAATTCACTCAATTACTCATTATAAATCATGGGAAAACTTATAGAAGATTTTGAGGCCTACCGCACCAAAATGAATGACCGAATAATGGAATCCTCAAACACCAACATCAAACGGTTCTTCGCTTTAGATACCACCACTTATGCCGATGGCGCGCTGGACATAAAAACCAAGGAAATGCTGGGCCTGGTAGCTTCTATGGTTTTGCGTTGCGATGATTGCATTAAATACCACTTAGGCAAATGCCATGAAGCAGGTGTAAAGCACAATGAAATGAACGAGGTATTTATGATAGCTAATTTGGTTGGTGGATCGATTGTTATTCCGCATTACCGCAGGGCGGTTGAATACTGGGACGAGTTGAATGGGTTATAAGTTGTATGTTTACTACAATAGAAAATAGATTATGACTCAAGAAATAAAACGCTGCTCATGGCCCGGTACAGACGAACTCTACCTAAAATACCACGACGAAGAATGGGGCAAAGTAACCCATGATGATAATATATTATTTGAGTTTTTAATATTGGAAGCCGCGCAAGCCGGCCTTAGCTGGATAACCATTTTACGCAGGCGCGAAGGTTACCGTAAAGCATTTGCCAATTTCGATCTGTATAAAGTAGCTGCCTTTACCAACGAGGATGCAGAACGCATAATGCAGGATGTGGGTATTATCCGTAACCGGTTAAAAATTCATGCCGCTATAAAATGCGCGCAATTGTTTTTAGATGTTCAAAAAGAGTTTGGATCGTTTGATAAATACCTGTACAGCTTTATGCCTGATGGTAAATCGATTATCAATAATTCAGGGATCACACCAATCACCACCCCGATATCTGATGCGATAAGCAAGGACATGAAAAAGCGTGGCTTTAAATTTTTCGGCAGTACTATTTGTTATGCTTTTATGCAGGCAACAGGCATGGTTAATGACCATGTGCCGGACTGTTCGTTCAAATGATTTCACAGATTTGAAAAAATGATTTCACGGATTGATTTAGTGAATAACTAAATTGTATTTTTGAGAAATCGGTGAAATCAAACCCCATCGGTGCAATCATAATAAATGAAGAAGTTATTTCTATTAGATGGTATGGCCCTGATATACCGGGCGCATTTTGCTTTAAGTAAAACCCCACGGTTTACTTCGGGTGGTATAAATACTTCGGCAGTTATGGGTTTTACCAATACTTTGCTGGAGGTATTGAAGAAAGAAAAACCAACCCACATGGCCGTTGTGTTTGACACGGACGCCCCTACCGAACGCCATACCGATTTTGCCGCTTACAAAGCGCATCGCGAATCAATGCCCGAAGATCTTTCTGCAGCGCTTCCTTATATTTTTAAGTTGGTACTGGGTTTTAATATTCCGGTTATTACATCTGATGGCTATGAGGCTGATGATATTATAGGCACCCTCGCCAAAAAAGCCGAACAAAAAGGCTACCAGGTTTATTGCATGACACCCGATAAGGATTTCGCGCAATTGGTATCTGATAATATCTTCATTTACAAACCTGCCCGCATGGGTAATGGTATGGAGATATTGGGTGTTAAAGAGGTATTGGAAAAATGGGAAATTGAACGTCCTGAACAGGTTATTGATATTTTGGGTTTATGGGGAGACGCGGTAGACGGCATTCCGGGTATTCCGGGTGTAGGCGAAAAGACCGCTAAACTATTAATCAAACAATATGGTTCTGTTGAGGAGATAATTAACCATAGCCACGAGTTAAAAGGCAAACTGCGCGAAAACGTAGAGGCGTATGCAGAGCAAGGTTTAATGTCGAAAAAGCTGGCTACCATCAACCTAAATTCGCCTGTTGAGTTGGATGAAGCCGGACTGGAAATGTGCGACCCAAGCAGGGAGCTGTTAGAACCTTTGTTTGCGGAGTTGGAGTTTAGAACTTTAGGCCGGCGTGTTTTTGGTGATGATTTCAGCATTACCGAAATTAAAGCAGCAGGCACACAAATTGATCTGTTTGGTGCGCCTGTAGCAGAAGGTCGTACTACTATGACGGTTGATGTACAGGATATAAAAGAACCTGAATTTGCAGCCGTATCAAAAAATATAAACAACGTTCCGCATCAATATTACCTGGCGGATACTAAAGAAAAGCGTGCCGATCTCATCGCCCTGCTTAAAAAGCAAAAAAGCTTCTGCTTTGATACCGAAACTACCGGCACCGATGCCAACAACTGCGAGTTGGTGGGTTTATCGTTTGCTGTTAAAGCCGCCGAAGGGTGGTATGTACCCGTTCCTGCCGATCAGCAGGAGGTGCGGGCCATTGTGAACGAATTTAAGGAGTTGATGGAAGATGCCGCTATTGGTAAGATAGGGCAAAACCTTAAGTTTGATATCCTGATGCTTAAATGGTATGACGTGCAAATAAAAGGCGACTTGTTTGATACCATGATGGCGCATTATATTATAGACCCCGACACACGCCACGGTATGGATGTGCTGAGTGAAAATTATTTAGGCTACAAGCCAGTTTCTATTACCGAATTGATTGGCCCCAAAGGCAAGAACCAGGGCAGCATGCGCGATGTGGAGATAGAGAAAATAAAAGAATATGCTGCAGAAGATGCCGATATCACCCTGCAATTAAAGGAAATATTCGAACCCAAAATAAAAGAAGTTGGCGCTGATGATCTGTTACATAAAATTGAGAACCCGCTGATATATGTATTGGCTGATATAGAGCACGAGGGTGTGAAAATTGACCACGACACGTTGCGCGAGTTTTCAAAAGAATTGGAAACAGACATAGTGGTTTTGGAAAAAACCGTTTATGAAAAAGCAGGTGTGCGTTTTAATATCGCATCACCCAAACAGCTGGGCGAAGTGCTGTTTGAAAAACTAATGCTTGATCCTAAAGCTAAGAAAACCAAAACCGGCCAGTATCAAACCGGCGAGGACGTGCTGCTGGCATTAGCAAACAAAAGCGATATTGTACGTGATATTTTAGATTATCGCCAGTTACAAAAACTAAAGTCGACGTATGTTGATGCTTTGCCACAGATGGTGAACCCCAAAACCGGGCGGGTGCATACCAGCTACAACCAGGCAGTAGCGGCAACCGGGCGTTTAAGCTCAACCAACCCAAATCTGCAAAATATTCCTATCCGTACCGAGCGTGGGCGCGAAGTGCGTAAGGCATTTATTCCGCGCGATAGCGGACACAGCATTGTATCTGCGGATTATTCGCAAATAGAGCTGCGCATTATTGCCGAAATAAGCAAGGACGAAAATATGATGGATGCCTTTGTGCGTAACATCGATATCCATACGGCCACCGCCGCCAATGTTTATGGCATAGCGGTTGAAGATGTGGACAGTACCCAGCGCCGCAACGCCAAAGCAGTAAATTTTGGCATCATATATGGGCAGTCTGCATTTGGCTTATCACAAAATTTAGGTATCCCGCGCAAAGAAGCGGCCGAAATAATTGAGAATTACTTCGCCCAGTTTCCCGGCATTAAACGGTATATGAACGATACCATGAACTTCGCCCGCGAAAATGGTTATGTAACCACTTTAATGGGGCGCAGACGATATTTGCGCGATATAAATTCGGCCAACCAAACCGTGCGCGGCTTTGCCGAACGAAATGCCATTAACGCGCCTATACAAGGCTCGGCGGCTGATATGATAAAGATAGCCATGATCAATATCCATCGTGAGTTTAAAGAGCAAAAGTTGGATAGTCGCATGACCATGCAGGTGCATGATGAGCTGGTGTTTGATGTACCACATCATGAAATTGAGATTGTTAAGCCTATTATTATGCATAACATGAAAACCGCTATTAAAACTATAGTGCCTATTATTGTTGAGATTGGGACAGGGTTAAATTGGCTGGAGGCACATTAATAATATATCCCCTTGTCATCCTGCGTAGTTTTTCACTACCTATATGTATTTGTTAAACCTTGACAGACTTGCGAAGTTTTAAACTTCGCAAGTCTGTCAATATCATTTCACCTTCAATATTTTCGCGAAATTTTACAACTCAAAATGGCAATTTTCTGGTGCTATCGCGGAACTAATTACAATAATTAAAATTTCTAATCCACAAAAAAGACTTATAATGCAGATATAGTAATTAAACTGCCATTTAGGTTAAATATTTATATCGTTAAAAACACATTTTTCCAATTATGTGTTTGTTTATTTGCGGGAATGTTTAGTATCTTAATCGCTGTATATAAACCCGATGAGAATATTTCACCTGAGTGCCGAATGTTACCCTGTTGCCAAAGTTGGCGGTCTTGCCGATGTTGTTGGCGCGTTGCCTAAATACCAAAACTTAGCAGGGTTAAACGCGGCGGTTGTTATGCCTTATTACGACCGTAAATTTGTTCGCGAAAATGTATTTGATACCGTTTTTCAGGGAGCAACATTATTGGGTACCCGCAGATTATATTTTGAAATACTAAAAGAAAAAACCGATAAGCTTGGATTTGAGCTTTACCTGGTGAAGATACCCGGTTTATTAGACCGCGAAAATATTTATAGTTACCCGGATGAAACAGAGCAATTTATTGCTTTCCAGATAGCGTTTTTAGATTGGATAAGCTACTCGCAACAATCGCCGGATATTATTCACTGCCATGACCATCATTCAGGGTTAGTGCCGTTTTTACTGCAGCACTCTAAATTATATACAAGGCTGGCCAAAACGACTACGGTATTTACTATACATAATGGCCAGTATCATGGCGCTTTTGGCTGGGACAAACTTTCCTATCTGCCGGAAATTGACCTGACCAAAACCGGCTTGCTTGATTGGAGCGGTGGTATTAATCCGTTAGCGTCGGCAGTAAGGTGTGCCTCAAGGTATACTACTGTATCGCCAAGCTATTTAGAAGAATTGACTGTAAGTTCTAATGGATTAGAATTTTTATTCTTTTTAGAACGTGCAAGGGGCATAGGCATCATCAATGGTATTGATACCGAAGTATGGAACCCGGCAACAGACCCAATGGTTGTAGAGAAATATACGACGGCGAAGATCGCCGCAGGCAAACAAAAAAACAAAGAGGCGTTATGCACACGTTTTAACCTTGACCCCGCTAAGCCTTTAATATCATTTATTGGCCGGTTAGTTGTTGAAAAAGGGGCCGATCTATTGGCCGAAGCCATTGAAACAAGCCTGGCTGAATTTGAAGGAAAAGTTACCTTCCTGGTGTTAGGCACAGGTGAGCCCGAAACGGAAAAAGAGCTGCAGGAATTGAAAGAGAAATTTCCTGCAGACTGCAATGTTTACATTGGCTATAATGAGGAGCTGGCACACCTGGTATATGCCGGGTCAGACTTTTTGCTGATGCCGTCGCGGGTTGAGCCCTGCGGACTTAATCAATTATATTCCCTGCGCTATGGTACAATGCCTATGGTAAGAAGCACCGGCGGATTAAAAGATACCGTTATTGATTTTGGCGATGCAGGCGGATATGGCATACGTTACAACAATACCAGTGTAGTAGATATTTGCTATGCAATTAGCCGGGCGGTAGTACTTTACAAGGATGAAAAAAAACTACAGCTATTACGTAAGCGGATGATGTCCCTTGATTTTTCGTGGGATGTGTCTGCCAAACAATATATGGAACTGTACAAAAGTTTAAAACCGACAACAATATGACATCAAAAGTAATTTGCATTGTACTTGGCGGGGGCCAGGGCAGTCGCTTGTATCCGCTTACGGCAACGCGTTCAAAACCAGCTGTACCTATAGCGGGTAAATATCGCCTGGTAGATATCCCCATATCAAATTGTTTGCATTCGGGTATTACACGTATTTATGTATTAACGCAATTTAACTCGGCATCATTAAATAAACATATAAAAAATACCTATCATTTTAGCAGTTTCAGTGAAGCCTTTGTTGATATTTTAGCTGCAGAACAAACCCCTACAAGCGGCGGCTGGTTTCAGGGTACGGCTGATGCGGTAAGGCAAAGTCTGCACCATTTGGCCGTGCATGAATTTGATTATGTGCTTATACTATCAGGCGACCAGTTATATCAAATGAATTTTGAAGAGATGATAGATCAGCATGTTGCAAAAGGAGCAGACATATCTATAGCGACCATACCTGTGCATGTTAATGACGTACCCGGATTTGGCATATTGCAAACCAACGAAGAGAGTTTTGTAACTGCATTTGTTGAAAAACCTAAAGCAGGTTTTGATAAGCTGGTATCAGAAGTAAGCCCCGAGATGGAAGCACAAGGCCGTATATACCTTGCTTCAATGGGTATATATATATTTAACGGTAAGCTTTTATATGAGTTGTTGCAAGGCAATGAAAGTACAGATTTTGGTAAAGAAATAATCCCGCAGGCAATAAATGAGCATAAGGTATTAAGCTATCAATACGAAGGCTATTGGACAGACATTGGTACTATCTCGTCATTCTTTGATGCCAACCTGGGTCTTACAGATGAAATACCGCATTTTAACCTGTTTGATAAAAATTACATTTTTACAAGGGCACGCATGCTACCGCCCTCGAAGGTATCAGGGACACATTTGGAGAAGGCCATTATTGCCGATGGATGTATTATTAATGCCAGCCATGTTATTCGCTCTATAATTGGTATACGTACACGCATTGGTTTTGATACCACTATTGAAAACTGCTATGTAATGGGTAGTGATAACTATCAAACATTAGAACAGATAGAAGTATCAAAAGAGAAAGATAGCCCTATTATGGGTATTGGCGATAGGTGCCAGATAAAAAATGCTATTATTGATAAAAACACTTATATAGGTAATGACGTTTCTATAAACTTCGGCGACCTGCTACTAAACGGCGACTATGCTACGCATACCATACAAGATGGTATAGTTATTATTAAAAAAGGGGCAGTAATACCCAACGGGACAATTATTTAATTTAAAAAACATTTTTCAAACACTCATAGTTGTTAATATTAGGAACTGTAGAAAACTAAAATTAAAAACTATGAAAAAGGCACTTTGCATGATCGCTTTAGCAGCAATCTCTTACGGCACTGTTTATGCAGCAATACCGGTACAAACCAAAGATACCACCAAGGTTAAAGTTAAAAGCAAAAACGGTAAAACCAAGGTCAAGAAAAAAATGGTGAAGAAAGATACTACAATGAAGAAAGATACTGCAATGAAAATGTAGCATCTTTCAGCTAAACAAAAAAGCCTTACTACTATTTCGTAAGGCTTTTTTTGTTTTTATAGTTTTTGAAACTGGACGGAACTCAGAATGATACCTGCGCCCTTAATTTTATAATTCTATCTCCTCGCCAATAGCAGGCAATTTAATATTGATACCCGCTTTTATAAATTTCTCTAATGCATCGTCTTTATCAATAGCAATAACCGGGAAAGTATCATAATGCACACCGATGACATTTTTGCAATTAATAAAGTCGGTAGCTTTTATGGCATCGTCAACACCCATGGTATAGTTATCGCCAATAGGTAAAAAGGCCCAGTCAAGGTTCTCGTCTTCCAGCAGCTTCATATCATAAGTAAGCGCGGTGTCACCTGCATAATATATTTTTTTACCATGAGCATAAATAACAAATCCCGCCGGGTTGCCACCTGCCGCGCCATCCGGCATAGTGCTGGAGTGTATGGCATTAACCATTTTAACACGCCCAAAATCAAAATTAAAACCGCCGCCAATGTTCATACCGTGCGCCTCTATACCTTGCCCAGCCAGCCAACCGGCTATTTCTGCAATACAGATCACTTTGGCGCCGCTGCTTTTTTGTATGGCCACTAAATCCGCAATATGATCACCGTGCCCGTGCGATATCAGGATGTAATCCGGCTTCAAGCTGTGTATGTCAATATGGCTGGCTGCCGGGTTGGGGGTAATAAAAGGATCGAACAATAGCTTTTTTCCTTCTGTTTCAATCATTATCGTTGATTGGCCGTAATAGGTAGTTTTCATAACAGGTAATATTTATTTTTTAATAATAGCGAATAATAAATGTTTAAACGCCGAATATCAAAGTAACATTGCATCATTCAAAATTTGATATTAAAATATTACTTTCCAAACATACTGCCCATACCACCAAGCATATCTTTGGTTATGGCGGCCATTTCACTCTGGCTCACATTATCAGCCTGTTCCATCGCTTTGTTAATGGCAGTTACCAATAATTCTTCAATTTCTTCCTTATCGGCATCTTTATAAAAATCAGCATCAATAGTTATTGATTGTATAATTTTATTGCCGGTAGCGGTAACACTAATCTTCCCGCCCTCAACAGAACCGGTTACGGTGATAGCATCTAACCGTTTTTTTACTTCGCCAGCCTTTTGCTGAACTTCAAATAGTTTATCGAACATAGTTTACTGGTTGATTAAGTTGATTGAGTGAATGGTTGGCGTGTTTAAACCCAATCAACTACTCACCTAATCAACAATTAACTTAACATTTAATCCTCATTCGTATCGCCATTGCCTTTATAGGCACTTTTTCTAACAATTGGCATGCCTGTAGCTTTAAACAAGTCGTCTAATTTTAACAAACTACCGTTGGATAAGTTTGTCAGCAGCACAATAGTAATATCGTCTTTAATATCGCGCAGATATATATGCCTGAACCCGTGCCACCAACCGGTGTGGTAAATTACCTGCTGCCCGGGGGCTTGGAATATGCGCCAGCCATAGCCATAGTTAAAGTGCCCATGCACCCACGGGTTACGCGGTGTATAAGCCGAATCCATAGTTGATTGTTTTAGCAATTTGCCCGCACGTAAGGCACGGTCATAAATATACAGATCGCCAACAGTACTGTATATGCCCTTGTCGCCAACCGGTCCATCCAAAAAATTCTGCGCTACCGAATAGCGCCATTGCCCCCTGTCATGCCCCACCACATCAACCGGTATTTTGTCATAAACCGCTTTAGAATATACATCTGTATGCTCCATGCCGGCCGGTTTAAAAATATTCTCTTTCATAAACTGGGCATAAGGCATACCGGTAACTTTTTCAATAATGGAGCCCAGCACCATAAAGTTGGAGTTGTTGTATAAAAACGTTTTATTAGGCGAGTTAAAACGGGCCGGTTTGTATTTGGCTATCATGGCCATCGCGTCTTTGTTAGACAAGCCTATTTTTTGTATGCGGTGCTCTTTCCTGTAAATATCATCCACAAAATAAACATAGTTCATCATGCCCGACCGGTGTGTAAGCAACAAGCGAATAGTTACCCCATCATACGGGAAATCAGGAAAAAAGTCTTTTACATTTTGATCAAGCTTTAATTTTCCGCGTTCCATCAGCATTAATATGGCGGTACTGGTCATGGTTTTGGTAACAGATGCCAGCTCGAACCTCGAGCTTATTTTTAAGCTATCGCGATGCAGGTAATCGGCCCAGCCTATGGCTTTTTCGTATATTATTTTGCCATGCTTAGCAACTAATACATTCCCGTTAAAGCCCCGGGTTTTATGCAGGATTTGCATAACTTCGTTTATCTTTTTATCCTCATTTTTAGGGTCATACGCTAACAAAGCTTTTACATCTAACGGTTTGCTTTTTTCTACAGGGCCAGCAACGGCAGAGCTGCTGCTGTTTTCGCCCGGTTTAGACGAGCAGGACGCTAACAAAAATAATAAGGAGGCGGTAAAGGTTAGAAGGCTTTGTTTAACTAATCTCATAAATAAAATACTATTACTATAAACGAATGCGAAAATTGCAAATTAAATACCGGGCTGAAACTAAAGTTTTAAACATTTTTTTATTGTTTTAATTAAATAAACCTTCTAATTTTAAACCATGCAACTATGGTTAAGAATATTTTTAGGCTTTTTGTTTTTAAGCAACGCTTTTTTTGCATTTGCGCAGGATAAGCCCGATACTGATGATCCGGCAACAAATTATAAAACCGCGCTTTCATTAATTAACGCTAATAAAGGGAAAGAGGGTATACCGTACCTGGAAAAAGTAATTAAGACCTCATCGGCCTATACTGCTGCAGCCTATAGCTTATTGGGTGGTGTTTATGATAACGACTATCAGTCTGAAAAAGCAATAGCAGTTTATAAAGATGCATTAAAAGCCTATCCGCAGGATCAAAGCCTGCATTATAATTTAGGCCTGGCCTATTTCCGCGGCAAACAATATGGCAATGCCGAGGCTGAAGCTATCGAAGCCATAAAACTCGACCCGAAACATGCTAATAGCCAGCGGATGTATGCCCTGGTAACTTTTCATCAAAATAAACGGGTAAATGCGTTGTTAGGCTTTTGCAGTTTCTTATTGTTAGAGCCAAACACACCACGATCTGCAGAGGCATATACCAACATGCAAAGCATTTTAAAAGGCGGCACATTAAAAGAAGACGGTACAGGTATTTTGGCTGCCGCCGATATAAAAGAAAGGGCCACGCTAAACGCGGGCCTAACCGTAATAACTACATCGGCGCAAGCCAAAAAACTAACCGGTAACGATTTACTGGAGTATGAATTGAAAGCCATATTCACCTTAGCCGGGCAACTTGCCGAAAAGAAAACCGATAAAACCTTTTTTGATAAGTTTTACGCCGCTTACTTTTATAAGTTGGCACAAAGCAGCAACATGCCTGCGTTTGCAAAGCTGGTTGCTAATAAGGAAATGGATGCGGGGTTAATGGATTGGGTGAAGGGGTCTGAGCGGGGGTTTTAGACTTAACCAACTCCGGAAAGAGGGTTCAACTAATTCTTAAAACAATACGTACTCCCCCCAAAAATTTGTTGGCACTTGTAAGTTAATTGCCGAGTAATTGGTTATTCCCACTGTTTTTGCAGACGCTACCCGGTCATTAGCTGGCCGTGGCGGTAAATTTGGCCTGCCGCTTAATTTAATGTTGTAATAAACTTTAGCCGATTTGACATAAGACATTCCAAGGAAACGTAGAGGGATCTTAAACTCATAAGTAAGCGCTTCTTTATTGTCAAGCGCTCCGGCTACTAATAGGTGCTTATCATTATAAACAGATATTAACGAATCTGGTGCCATATCATTATTAGCGATTTTTATTTCAGATGAGCTTATTTCTAATTGACTGTTATAAAGCTTTGTTAAGGAATCAACCCTACTGCTATAATTTAGGGTATTATTCTTTATGTCGTGTTTATCATCCAAAAGTTTAATCAGAGTACTAGCATTACCTAATTTAATAACCGGGAATGTGATCGATTTACAACCCGCTAAAAATTCTTTTTCTTTTGGGTTTACCGATACGGTAATGCCTCCCTTTATAATTTTATTGATGATGTCAATATTAGTCGCCTGTAGAATAACATATAAGTATTTATCATCATTAGATATGCTATAAAAAACATCGGTGCTATTATTGTAGGCTTCAAACTTATTGCCCCACTCAGCAGACCTTCCGTCTATGTTAATTCGTTTAGGTGCTTGCATGCTTGTAGTTTGCACGTTGGGAGGTTTTTGCCCAAACGCTGTAATTACGTTCATAAACAAACATAACGACAGGGAGTATTTGATTCGATTTATAAATATGCTTTTCATAAATAGTTTAGGTTAAAAAACAATCGCTGTTTTGCAGCAATTTACATAATATATTACGTTTTAAATAATTATAAATCAATGGATCAACCCTCTTTCCCGCTTGCGGAAGAGAGGGTCGCGCTCGAAGAGCCGCGGGGTGAGTCCTCGCCGCCCGGATTTAGCGATAAGAACGCGCACCGTTTACTCACCCGGTCTTTGCTTCGCTCGACCACCCTCTCTTCGCCTTTGGCGGAAAGAGGGTTATTACGCACCCTAATTATTTTGTGATTACTATTTTGCGAGTGTATACAGGTGTATATGGCGTATACACTTACCGTATACACCTACACTATCATATAGTATTCACCCCCGTAACTTTTTAAATATTATTTTACATCCCACCCATTTTACCGCTACCTTTGCGACTGAAAATTATACTGCTATAATAATGAGTTTCAGAACAGAACATGATACCATGGGCGCGGTACAAGTACCGGCCGACAAATACTGGGGCGCGCAAACAGAAAGATCGCGCAATAACTTTAAAATTGGTCCGGAGGCATCTATGCCGAAAGAGATCATTGCCGCTTTTGCTTATCTTAAAAAAGCTGCCGCTTATACCAACACAGATTTGGGCGTACTGCCCGCCGACAAACGCGACCAAATTGCCGCCGTTTGCGATGAAATATTAGCAGGCGAGTTAGCCAGCGAGTTCCCGCTGGTAATTTGGCAAACAGGCTCGGGCACGCAATCAAACATGAATGTTAACGAGGTTATTGCTAACCGCGCGCATGTTGCAGCAGGCAATAAACTGGGCGAGGGTAAAACCTTTATCCACCCAAATGATGATGTGAATAAATCGCAATCGTCAAACGATACTTACCCAACCGCCATGCACATTGCCGCCTACAAAATGGTGGTTGATGTTACCATACCCGGCATTGAAAAACTACGCGATACCCTGCAGGGAAAAGTAGAAGCATTTAAATCGGTAGTAAAGATTGGCCGTACCCACCTGATGGATGCTACCCCGCTTACGCTGGGCCAGGAGTTTTCGGGCTATGTATCACAGTTAAATCATGGCTTAAAAGCATTGCGCAATACATTAGATCACCTGTCAGAACTGGCCCTTGGCGGCACTGCAGTTGGTACCGGTATCAACACCCCCAAAGGCTATGACGTTAAGGTTGCCGAATACATTGCCAAATTTACCGGCTTGCCCTTCATCACCGCCGAAAACAAATTCGAGGCCTTAGCTGCTCACGACGCTATTGTAGAAACACATGGCGCGCTGAAACAGATCGCTGTATCCCTAATGAAAATTGCTAACGATATCCGTATGTTGGCCTCTGGTCCGCGGTCTGGTATCGGCGAAATACATATACCCGATAATGAGCCGGGATCATCCATTATGCCGGGCAAGGTTAACCCAACCCAAAACGAGGCAGTTACCATGGTAGCCGCGCAGGTTATGGGTAATGATGTTACCATATCCATCGGCGGCTCGAACGGCCATTACGAGCTGAATGTATTTAAACCGGTAATGGCAGCCAACTTTTTACAGTCGGCACGTTTAATTGGCGATGCTTGTGTGTCATTCAATGATCATTGTGCCGTTGGTATTGAGCCAAATTATGCCGGTATTAAAAAGCATTTAGAAAATTCATTGATGCTGGTTACCGCGCTTAACCCGCATATAGGTTATGAGGCTGCGGCAAAAATTGCCAAAACAGCCTTAAAAGAAAATCAATCACTGCGTGAAGCTGCCATAGGCCTGGGTTATTTAACTAATGAGCAGTTTGACCAATGGGTTAGGCCCGAGGATATGATAGGTTCATTAAAATAGTCTAAACACGTTGTCATTCTGAGCATAGCGAAGAATCTTATATGCCCTACTTATCGCGTTTACAAGATTCTTCGCTATGCTCAGAATGACAATTACACTTTATAAATGCATAGAAATATCTGCTTTTGCCTTTCAGCTTTCTGCCTCCTAATATCCGCTTGCTCCTTTAACCCCAGCCTGCAAGGCAAGGGCGAGGATTACCTGCAGGCCGAATGGAAGCAGGACAGCATACCGATGCAAAAAAAGTTGCTGAACTATTCGCTTTATAATTTTAAATTTAACTGCGATTCGGTGTTTATGCAGATCAGTTCTTTCAGCAAGGTAAACTCCGGGGCAGATAGTTGCATGAATGCCGG
>NZ_JAQBOW010000155.1 GCF_028287845.1 Mucilaginibacter sp. | reverse complement strand
AATTAGTGTAAAAACAATTGTAGCCAAAACAGAAAAATTTAATTTAGAGCACCCTGTTGAAAAAGTTTATCTGCAATTTGATAAACCTTATTATGCCGTTGGCGATACCGTATGGTTTAAGGTGTATATAACTATGGATGTACACATACCTTCAAATATTAGTAAGGTTGTTTATGTAGATATTTTAAATAGTAAGGATTCAATAGTGCAAAAATTAAAACTACCTGTGTTAGGTAGTACTGCTTTTGGAGATATATTACTAAACAAGCCTCTTTACAAACAAGACAACTATCATATAAGGGCATATACTAACTGGATGCGTAATTCAGACGCGGCTTACTTTTTTAATAAAACTATACCCGTTGGCAACGGTGTTGATAAAGATGTTATTACCAATGCCACAATAACAGGTTTGGTTAAAAGCGGTAACGCAAAGATTGATGCTATAATTCATTACAATACCCCGGATGGCCGCGCATATTCAGGTAGAAAAGTAAGCTGGAAGATACAAAGCACTGATGACGAAACATTAGGCAAGGGTAAAGAAACTACAGATGCACTGGGCAATGCAAACATCACATTTACAACCAAAAAAACCGATGGTCTAAATACGGCTATGTTGGTTACGTCTCTGGATCTGGACAACAAATCATCCAATAATTCATTTTCACTAAAACATGTTGGGGCACCAATGGACGTTCAAATTTTCCCGGAGGGCGGCGACTTAATAAACGGAATAAAAAACAGGGTGGCTTTTAAGGCTATAAAGCCTAATGGATTAGGCATTGATGTAAAGGGTACAATTACAGATAATACAGGTGCGGTAGTAGCTACCATAGCAAGCCAGCATTTAGGTATGGGCGTATTTGAGCTGCAGCCCGAAAATGGTAAAACCTATAAAGCAAGTATAACTTTTCCGGACGGCACACAAAATAATTACAATTTGCCTGCTGCAAAAAACAACGGTATGACAATAAATGTATCAAATGCCGATCCTGAAAAAGTAATTATTACCTACTATGCAAGCGATGAATTTTTTCAGGCTAACCGGAATAAAACTATTGGTACCGTAGGACAGGTAGGGCAAATAATTTGTTATGGAACGCAAATTCCTTTGGTAACCAAGGCGTGGTCGCGTTCTGTGCTTAAAAGCAGCCTTACCAGTGGTATTGTTAAGTTTACAATTTTTGCGCCAAACGGTGATGCATTAGCCGAGCGCAGTGTTTTTGTACAACGCGATGATCAGTTAAAAATTGATCTGAAAACAGAAAAAACATCCTATGCGCCAAGACAAAAGGTAACTGTTAATGTTTCGGCAAAAAAGGCTGCTGCGCCGTCAGAGGCTAATTTATCAGTAACTGTTATTGATGAAACAAAGGTGCCTTATGATGAAAACTCAGAAACAACTATCTTAACCAGTTTACTACTCACGTCTGATTTGAAGGGATATGTTGAAAAACCCAATTATTATTTCAATAACCCAAATGATAAAACAAAGGCCGATCTTGATGTATTAATGCTAACCCAGGGATATACTCGTTTTTTATATAAAGATATTTTAGCCAACAGAATACCCGCTGTTAAATTTAAACCTGAAGACGGTATAACCATATCCGGCACGTTGCGCACAGCTTTGGCTATGCCAATATCAAAGGGCATCGTGAATTTTTCTATAAAGGATAAGTATGTTTTCTTACACACCGTGACTAACCCGGTGGGTGAATTTAGGTTTTCAAAAATGTTTTTCCCCGACTCTGTAAGCGCCGTGCTGGACGCAAAAGGTAGTATTAATAGTAATAACCTCATGATCATGATTGATAGCGACCCTTATTTGCCGCCTACAATTAACAACACTGCGCCTGATGAGATTGCTAATATTGATACAGCGTTGGTTGCATACCTTAAAAACAATAAGCAACAAACTATTAATTCGCATGTGTTAAAAGAGGTGGTTATAAAAGACAAGGTTTTTGAAAAGAAGCCCAGTCATGATGATTATCCGTCGCTTATGGGCCTAAGCAGTATACCAGACCAGCAAATTGCAGGAACTAGCTTAATAGCCTGTACAAACGTATTTGAATGTTTGCGAGCCATGACCGCCGGCTTAGTATATGATGATGGGCAGATGTACGTAAGAAGGGGCCACACAACAGGCGACAGCTCAACACCTGTAGCTATATACTATAATGGATTACCCGTTGATTTTAATTTTTTATCAAGTATTGATCCTAAAGACGTAGAATCTGTAGAGATATTTTTGTCGGATGGTGTAAGCGGAGTTAATAGAAATACAGGCACAAAAGGTATTATAGTAGTAAATGCAAAAAAAGTTAATAAGCCAAAAATGACACAAGATCAAATTAAGGCATTATTAGCTTCGATGGCAAATAGCTCAACAAGCTTTTCGCCCAAAGGTTATACCATGCCAAGGGCTTTTTATAACCCTAAATATACTGTAGCCGGCAACTCGCCAATAGGTGGAGATTTACGAAGTACTGTTTATTGGAGCCCAAGGGTAATAACTGATAAAGCAACCGGTAATGCAACTTTTGAATATTTTAATGCTGATGCCAAGGGCAGTTACCGCGTTATAATTGAAGGAATTGATGCCGATGGCAATATTGGGCGCACAGTTTATCGCTATAAAGTACAATAGCCCCCTCAATTTATTTAAAAGGCTCGCGTGTTTTCGCGGGCCTTTTTACAATGTAGCTATTGCTTTAATGTTGATATGTTAAAAACATCGGGCTTAGGCTTTAACGCTTTACAATTACTTTTATAACATGAAGTTTAAGCACTACACTAAACTATTGTTATTGCTTTTTACAGGTATTATACTGGCATCCTGCCACAGTAAAAAGGCAGTGATGAAAGGTGAGGCGGGGGCGATAGTAAAACCCCAGGCAAGTATAGCCGATAAATACGCGCAAATTATGGGGGTTGATAAGAGTGATATTAAAAATGGCCGCTTATACAATTTTATTGAGTTATGGACAGGTACTCCATACAAATTTGGCGGGCTTGATAAAGATGGAGTAGATTGCTCGGGGTTAGCCTTATTATTAGAACAACAAGTTTACGGTATTACAATTCCGCGCATTACTTATCAGCAGGCGGCGGTTATTAAGCGTAAATACGAAGAAGAGTTAAAAGAAGGCGACCTGGTGTTTTTTGATTTTGACGGAAAGGCGTTAAGTCATGTAGGCGTGTACCTTCAAAACGGTTATATAGTTCATGCCAGTTCAACAAAAGGGGTAATGATAGTTAAATTACGTAGCCCATCTATGTATAAATATTTTTCGCGTGCCGGTTCAGTTAAAACAGAGCTTGTTTCGGCACAAGGCGTTGAAAATGAATAAATCTCTTTAATCTTTTATATCTATAGCTAATATAATTTAATAATTTTGTTCGCGTATGTCAAAACAAGATTATTCATTCTGGACAAAATATAAGCGATTTGCCGGTACCGAAATACTATTATATGTAATAATGATATTAGGTATAATACTGGGCATATGGATATTTAGTTAAATACCAATATCGGGCATAATCATTACTACTTTAGTAAGGTGGCGAAATTAACCTGGCTATACAATTTGCACTTTTAAAATTAAATAGGCGAAATTGTTTATTGTGATGATTTTTTTAGATTTTTGCGCTTTACATTCCTGACTTATAAATTATGAAACTGAATTTAGTACGCCCGCTGGCTTTCTTTGACCTGGAAGCTACAGGGATAAATATTGGCGCTGATAGGATTGTTGAGATATCAGTAATTAAACTTCATCCCGATGGAAGTGAAGATGTTAAAACATGGCGCATAAACCCCGAAATGCCTATTCCTATTGAATCATCATTAATACATGGTATTTATGATGAACATATAAAAGACGAGCCTACTTTTAAAGCCATAGCGCCTTTAGTTGCTCAATTTATTGATAATAGTGATCTGGCCGGCTTTAACTCTAACAAATTTGATATCCCTATGCTGATGGAAGAATTTTTAAGAGCTGGAGTTTTGTTTGACCTTGATAACCGTCATTTTGTTGATGTACAGAATATATTTCACCAGATGGAGCAGCGTACTTTAAAAGCCGCTTACCAGTTTTATTGCAGCAAGGATATTATTAATGCCCATAGTGCCGAAGCTGATACGCGTGCCACCATGGAAGTGCTGTTGGCGCAAATAGAAAGATACGAGAACCAGGAATGGGAAGATAAAAAAGGCAATAAAAGCATACCTGTTGTAAACCATGTAGAGGGCCTGCATAAATTTACCAACCTAAACCGCCCTGTTGATTTTGCCGGCCGGTTAGCGTTTAACGACGAAGGCGAAGAAGTATTTAACTTTGGTAAGCATAAAGGCAAAAAAGTAGAGGATATATTTAACGTTGAGCCAAGCTATTATTCATGGATGATGCAGGGCGATTTCCCTTTATATACCAAACGCAAGCTTGAGGGAATATACAAACGCTGGAACGATAAAAAACAAGCCGAACGCCAGCAAAAAACGGCACAACCAAAGCCTGTTGCACAAGAGATAGCAAAACCAGAGGCCCCAAAGCCTGTATCTCAAAAAATCTTTAATAAACCTTTTGAAAACAAACCTTTTAAAAAGAAGGAAGAACCAGCGGTGCCGGTAAATGAAGATATGCTGAAATTGTTGGCCGACAAATTTAAGAAGGGGTAGTAATGAAAGATGGTGATCAAAGATCAAAGATTAGGTATTGCAATTTCAACCAATCTGTAATCACTAATCTTTAATCTTCAAAAAATCAATATTACGTTTTAATCCGTTAAACTTAGTACGCTTAACTGCCGAGTTTTTAAATACTTTTTGGAAAATATCTTCGGTGATCTCTTTTAGATCATTGCTGTTTAAGTGCAGTAATTCCGGGTGAGGATGAAACGCGGGCTCATTATGTAGTACCGAAAATTTGTTCCATGGGCAAACGTCCTGGCAAATATCGCAGCCAAACATCCAGTTGTCCATTTTGCCTTTAAACTCCTGTGGTATCTCATTTTTAAGCTCAATGGTTAAGTAAGATATACAACGGCTGCCATCAACCACATAAGGGCCTACAATCGCCTCGGTAGGGCAAGCGTCAATACAGCGTGTGCAGGTACCGCAATGGTCGGCAGTGGGCGCTATATCATATTCCAGTTCAAGGTCAACAATCAACTCCGCCAGGAAAAAGAAAGATCCCGTTTTTTGATTGATCAAATTAGTGTTTTTTCCTATCCAGCCCAAGCCTGCCTTTTGTGCCCAGGCTTTGTCCAGTACCGGTGCCGAATCTACAAACGCGCGCCCGCCAACTTCGCCTATCTTTTCATTAATAATTTGCAGTAATTGCTTTAGCTTATCTTTTATTACGGTATGATAATCTTGCCCATAAGCATATTTGGATATTTTAGGCGCCAGCGGATCTGACTGTATATTATCTGTATAATAATTCAATCCTAAGGAAATAACAGATTTAGCGCCATCAACCAATAAACGCGGGTCAAGGCGTTTATCAAAATGGTTCTCCATGTATTGCATCTCGCCGTGCATGCCTTTATTTAGCCACGATTCCAGTCGGGGTGCCTCCTGCTCTAAAAAATCAGCTTTGGCAATACCGCAAAATATAAAGCCGAGGTTTTTGGCTTCGGCCTTTATCAATTCGCTATATGCCGACCTGTTTTGTTGCATTTGTACAAAGATAACACAAATAAAAAACAGACTTTTTTTAATAATGTTATTCTAAATAAAAGCATCATGGAAAACACAGCATATAATGAACCAAAAGACGACCAGATCACCAATGATGATACGGCCGTAACCAATAAGGATGGCGATAATGATTTGGAGAAAGGGGAGCAGCCAACCGAACAGAACAACCCTGATGAAGAACGTATACCAACCGTAACTCCCGATAATGATAATGACGACCCTGAAGACGAAAATACCTCAAACAAAGGGCAGGGGCCAAAGGGAGAGAATTTGTAAAAAAAAGATTGATGTAAGTGTTTCACAAATTAATGAAACACATGAAACACTATTTTAGGTTAACGTATTTATTTTTAGCATTTTGACAAAATTAGTGAAACACTTTGAAATAGTACTAATACTTTAGGTAAAACATGATAAATGTCTTATAATAAGTATTTTATGATGCTTTTTCGATTTTTGCAAATTTGGGGTGAAACACCTGATGTGAAACACTTTTTTTCAAAAAAAAAGACCTCGCAGACAAACAAAAAAGCCGCATCAGGATGCGGCTTTTTTACTAATAAATATGCTTTTCAAAAATTCCCCCTTTAGGGGGCTGGGGGTTAAAAGCTGTTTCTAATACTATTGCTTAAAGTTTTGGCACTCCAGTAGCCGCTACCTAAAATGCGACGTATGGTCATTAACGGATCATTCGGATCGCGTTTTTCTGCCAGTTGGAAAGCTATTTTAAAGCCATGTTTATGTAATTCGCCAAAGCCTGATTTGTTCCATATACCAAACGGGTAGGCAAAGTAGGTTATTTTTTTACCGGTTATTTCTTCCAGTTTTTGTGTAGGCTTATCAATCTGGATAACCCAATCGTCTTTTTTAGGATTAGGATCATGTTTGTATTTGCTGGTCATGTGGTGGTCCCAGGTATGGCTGCCGATAACGTTGCCCGCGTCTGATAGCGCCTTAACCTGCTCTTTAGTCATATAATGCGGGCGGCCTATAGATACGGTCATTACAAAATACACTGCCTTATAGCCGTATTTCTTTAGTTCGGGCGCGGCAATGGTATATTGATCTTCGTCAGTATCATCAAACGTAAGCATAATGGGTTTTTTAGGCAACGCTGCACCGGTTGTAAGGTATGCATATAACTGATCGGGCAATATAGTATGGTAACCGCTATCAGCCAGCATTTTAATGTGTTGTTTAAAGTTTGCTATCTGTATAATATAATCTTTAGCGTTTTTAGAATCTTTAGGTCGCCAGTCGCGTATTTGGTGATAACATATTATTGGTACTTGCTTACGCGCCATAATAACAGCAGGGTTAGTTCCCTGGGCAATAACCGAACTGCGAACAGATAATAATGTAAGGATTGAAAGTACGGAGATAGATAGTTTTGACATAAAGTAATGAATTATTGTTAAGCGTGTATGTCATTTCGAACGGTAGTGAGAAATCTATACATTGCTAAATAACATCAGGTGTATAGATTTTTTCGCTCTCACAGGCTTAGCTCAACCCACTCAAGAGAAAGTTCTCCTCGTTTCGTTGAAATGACAGAGGTTTTTTTAATTTTTATGGTTGTAAAACAATTCGTTTGCCTTCGTTGATAGATCTTTTGGCAGCATCTAAAATTTCCATGGCTATCATATTGTATTTTAATGATGGCTGGTCGTCAGTGCCGGGTATCTGTCCGCGAATTACAGCAGTAACATAAACTAATGGGTCATTGTTTGGTGCGGGTATAGCTTTAGTTGAGCTAACCAATCCTAAATTTCCTTCTTTAAGCCTGAACTGAACATTGGTGCCATCAAAAGCATGTATAACACCTCTTTCTCCCCAAACTTCCATATCCTTTAAATTTAATGCCCAGTTCCATGATGCTTCAATTACCGCGGTTGCAGTAGGGTATTCAACAATTATTTGCGCGTCGTCTTCAACTTTTGGATATACAGATGGTTTATAATGTTTGGCAATAGCAGTAACCGCAATTGGGCGCTGGCCATGCATTAACCAGGTAGCCAGGTCAGAGCCATAGCAGCCAAAATCATTAAGCGCGCCTGCTCCGTTTAAAACCGGATCAGTAAGCCAAGCCAAAAATTCAGGACTACAGCCAATTTCAACCGGGCCACGGTGGCCGTCGCGTATTACCATTTTGCGTATTTTACCTATACTATCCTGGTTAACTTTATCATAAATATATTGGAACGACGAGTACCAGGTGGTTTCGTAATTGGTTAATAATTTAATATTGTATTTATTGGCCAGGGCTTCCATACGTTTGGCTTGTGCCAATGTAGCTGCCAATGGTTTTTCAACCATAACCGGTATATGCAGCGGCGCGCATAGCTCAACAATATCAACGTGTTTGCCTACTGCATTATAACCTAACATAACTTCGGGCCTGGTAGCCTTAATCATTTTGTTTACATCATCAAAATAAATTGAATCTGGCAAGTTATAACGTTTCTTGTATTTTTCCCACAGGGGCCTGCTGGGTTCATATACACCAACTACGTTTGCGGTGCCTTTTTTCCATTGATTAAAAAAACCAACAATGTGGTCATGGTTCAGTCCATATACGCCTAAACGTAAGCGGGTGTCCTGCGCATTTGCCGAAGCGAATGAGCAACTAAAAAAAACAGCTAATAGGATCAGCTTTTCAAAATAAAATTTACTTTTCATTTGATAGAGAATAAGGGAAAGAATTTGCGTTAATACCTCTAAGTTTATTTGGTTGGGCAGACATTTTGAAGTCGATTACACCTCCCTGTAACAGATCAGTATGGCTTACCCAGTTATAATTGTAGAGTTTTTGGTTAAAACTCATGGTGCTAATATACTTATTGTTTTCGCTATTATTTGACGCGTTTATAATTAATGTATTGCCGTTTTCAAGGTGCAATGTTAGGTTTTTAAACAGCGGCGCGCCTAATACATATTGGCCGCTGGTGGGGCACACCGGGTAAAAGCCCATAGCCGAAAAAACGTACCAGGCAGATGTTTGTCCATTATCTTCATCGCCGCAATAACCATCGGGCGTGGCTTTATAAAGCTTGTCCATTACATCACGAACGTGGTATTGGGTCTTCCATGGCTCACCCGCATAATTGTACAGGTATAACATGTGCTGTATGGGCTGATTGCCATGCGCGTATTGCCCCATATTTACTATCTGCATTTCGCGTATCTCATGGATAACCTCGCCATAATAACTATCGTCAAAAATTGGCGGGATGGTGAATACCGAATCCAGCTTCTTAATAAACTGCTGCTGGCCACCCATTAGGTTAACTAAGCCTTGTATGTCATGAAAAACACCCCACGTATAATGCCAGCTGTTACCTTCGGTAAAGGCATCGCCCCATTTAAAGGGGTTAAATGGCGATTGGAACTCGCCATTTTTATTTTTACCACGCATCAATCCCGTTGTTTTATCAAACAGGTTAACATAGTTCATGCTGCGTTTTTTGTAAATATCGGTTTCTGCCGTAGGGCGATTTAGCGCTTTGCCTAATTGATAGATGGAAAAATCATCATAAGCATATTCTAATGTACGTGCGGCGTTTTCGTTTATCTTAACATTATAGGGTACGTAACCTAACTTATTATAGTAATTAACGCCTTTACGGCCGGTGCCGTTAGGGCCCTCTTTGTTAGCGCCATGTAGTAACGCTTCGTATAAAGTATCAATATTATAGCCCCGCAAACCTTTTAAATAAGCTTCGGCAACTACTGATGCCGAGTTATTGCCTATCATCACATTAGCATATCCCGGGCTTGACCACTCTGGCAACCAGCCGCCTTCTTTGTAATCATTAATCAGGCCCTCCTGCATTTCTTTGTTGATGGATGGATAAACCAGGTTAAGAAATGGATAAAGCGCCCTAAAGGTATCCCAAAAACCGGTGCCGCCAAACATATAACCCGGCATGGTCTTTCCGTTGTATGGGCTGTAGTGAACTATCTGGTTATTGGCATCAACTTCATATAATTTATTGGGGAAGAAAAGCATGCGGTAAAGGCAAGAGTAAAACGTGCGCACCTGGTCTGTACTGCCCCCGGCTACAGTTAACCGGCTTAGGGTTTTGTTCCATACGGTTTTTGCTTTTTGCTCGGTACTGTCAAAATCATCCTTGCCAATTTCTCTTTGCAAATTCAGTTCGGCCTGCTCCATACTTATAAATGACGAAGCAACTTTTAAATGCACTTGTTCGCCTTTGGTGGTTTTAAATCCTATGACTGCGCTGGCGTGTTTGGCTTCGAGGGATTGTCCATCTTTTAAGGTGCTGTCACTATAAGTATGCGATAAGGTAAAATCTTTATCAACATATATTACAAAGTAATTTTTAAAGTTTTTTAGCGGACCCCGTGCAAATTTGGTAGAGTAACCTATTATCTCTCTTTTTTCGGGGATGATTTTTACATATGATCCCTTATCAAAAGCATCAATCACAATAAATGAGCTGTCTGTTTGCGGATAGGTAAACCTAAATTGCGCGGCGCGTTCGGTAGGAGTGATCTCTGTAGTAACATCATGATCGGCCAGGTAAACGCTGTAATAATAAGGTTTGGCTACTTCGGCCTTATGCGAGAACCAGCTGGCCCTTTTATTCTGCGATACTTTTAAACGGTGCGTTACCGGCATTATAGAAAATTGTCCATAATCATTCATCCATGGTGATGGTTGATGGGTTTGTTTAAAGCCGCGTATTTTATGCGCGTCGTAAGTATATTGCCAGCCATCGCCCATGGCACCGGTTTGTGGTGTCCAAAAATTCATACCCCAGGGTAGTGCAACAGCAGGGTAGGTGTTACCGTTTGATAGGTCGTATTTAGAGTCGGTACCCATTAACGGGTTTACCCATTCTTCCGGGTTATTTACTGCAGTTTTAACCTGTTGTGCAAATGCTTGTACCGATGTAATCAGCAAAGCAAAAAGAAGTATTTTTTTCATTAATAAGGGTTAAAACAATGAAGGATTACCCCCGGTTTTTAATTTGCCTAAATGTTTATAGGCGCT
>NZ_JAQBOW010000122.1 GCF_028287845.1 Mucilaginibacter sp. | reverse complement strand
GGCAGATACTGGTAGATCCATCTACCGGCATGCCTATATCTAACGGTACGTTTGTAACAGTGGGCGACCGTCAGCCTCAGTTCACGCTGGGTTTTGGCAATAATTTCACCTATAAAAACTTTGCCTTGTCATTCTTGTTAGATTATCGAAAAGGCGGCGATGTTTTTAATGGTAATGAATTATTCCTGACACGTTACGGATTAAGCGCACGTACGGTAAACCGGCAAACACCGGTGGTAGTGCCGGGGGTATTAAAAGATGGCAATGAAAATTCTGCCGCTCCAACGGTTAATACCATACAGGTAAATCCTTACTATCAAACCGGTTATTATACCAATGCTATCGAATCTGACTTTGTTGAACACGATATCAGTACGTTCAGGCTGCGGGATGTAACGTTGAGCTATACCTTTCCGTCATCATTGCTTGCCAAACAAAAAGTATTTAAATCGTTCGGTATTTATGTAACTGCTACTGATGTGTTCCTGTTAACAAACTATACGGGCGCTGATCCTGAAGTAAATGGCACCAACTCTTCTACAAGAGGTTCGGGCGCGGCAGGATTTGACTATGGTACACTGGCTGCACCCCGTACAATTTCTTTTGGAGTAAGTGTGAAATTATAAGACAAACAACATGAAAAAATTCATATATACATTAAGCGCTTTACTAACCTTAAATATGGTTAGCAGCTGCAAAAAATTTGTAGATATCAATACTAACCCCAATGCCCCTACCATTGTGGATGCTGCCAGTTTACTACCCCCTATTGAAGCGGGTATGGCCAGGGGTATTTGGTATGATAGCCGTTATATAGGCCAGTACGCGCAGATATGGGGTTCATCAGGCGCTAACAACGTTTGGGATGAAGAAGGCTATGCGCCGGGTACAGATTCTAATGGTGAAATGTGGCGCACAATTTATTTTAGCCTGGGGCAAAACGTAACCTTAATGATGGCTGATGCTACCGCCCATAATAAATTAGAATACCTGGGCGTTTGCTATGCGCTACGTGCCTGGGGATGGCAAAATGGTGCCGATATATATAACTACATGATAGTTAATGAAGCTTATGATCCCACAAAGCTTACTTTTGATTACGACCCGCCACAGGCCGTATATGCCGAAGCGGTAAAAGATTGCCGCCTTGCCCTTCAATATTTTAACCAGGCCATAAAAGCCGACGGTATCACCGGCATGTCTATACCGCTTTCCAAAGGCGATTATATGTTTAATGGCGACCGCAGTAAATGGATAAAATTTGTTTATTCTATATTGGCGCAAAACGCGCTGCATTTTACTAATAAGTCTACATTTAGTGCAGATTCAGTTGCGAAATTTGTTGATCTTTCATTTGCCAGCAATGCAGACAATGCAAGTGTGCAATGTGCTGCCACCAGTTCAACTGATGCTAATTTCTGGGGGCCTACCCGCGGAAATCTTGGAAGCTTTCGTCAGTCGGATTATATAGTCAAATTGCTTGATGGCCGTATACTTGCAGGCGCTGCAGCACAGGACCTTACAGCAGACCCGCGCTTGCCTTTGTTGCTGATGGCTAGTAAAGACGGCGCTTACCGGGGTGTTACTCCGCCTCTGGGTGATATT
Organism: Mucilaginibacter sp.; assembly: GCF_028287845.1. Classification (GTDB taxonomy): domain Bacteria; phylum Bacteroidota; class Bacteroidia; order Sphingobacteriales; family Sphingobacteriaceae; genus Mucilaginibacter. The sequence goes on along the minus strand of NZ_JAQBOW010000122.1, from coordinate 24,757 downwards.
AATTCGGCAGATCCCAATACGCTTATTCCTGCATTTGCGGGTGCTATAGCCATTAATTCCGCAACCTCGGGTAAATACCTGTTTAACGATAATTCCAGGGGGGTTTTAATGACTTATCCGGTACTGCAATTTATGAAAGCAGAGGCCCTTTACAAAAAAGGCGATATAAGCGGAGCTTATACTGCCTATATAAATGGTGTAACTAAAGCCCTTGATTTTGCAAGTAATCCCCCAATCGGCGCTTCGCTAACGGGCACTCAGAATTACATATCAGTTGCTGCCCAAAATAAGTATTTAACAGGACCGAGCGTAAGGCAATCAGCCGCTACTTTAAAATTGAGTGACATATTACAACAAAAATTTATTGCCTTGTTTTTATGGAACCCGATAGAAGCATGGTCTGACGAGCGCAGGTATGGTTATGATGCCACAATTTTTCAAGGCTTTATCAAGCCGGGAACTTTATATCCTGACAACGCGGGAAAACAAGTGTACGTAGTGCGCCCACGTTACAACTCAGAGTATATCTGGAACGTACCGGCACTAAAAGCCATAGGCGCATTAGCGCCTGATTATCATACAACAAAACCATATTTTATTTTACCATAAAATAAATGACATTTTACATGAAAAAACTATCATACCTATTTATCGGGTTATTGCTTACAGGCATAACCGCCTGTAAAAAAAGTGTAATAACTCAATTTGGCGATGCAGTAACAGGCGTTTCTGTTAAGTTTTTGCATACTGCTCCCGGCACACCAGCTATTGACGGCTATGTAAATGGCATAAAAATCACTCCTGTGTCGTCAATTTCTGTAACAGACAATACGCTGGTAACTTCTATAGTAACTGGTATATCTTATAATTATACCGGTACTGCAGCCTCGTATCTGGGTCTTTTCCCAGGCAGTAACTATGCGGTGGTGCCTTCCGGGAGTACAATTTTTAAGGTACAGGCCTCTATTCCTTTACCCGCATTAATTAGCGCGCAAACAAGTGCGCCGGGTGCCGTAATAGGCACAGCAACTAAATCCACTACTGATGGTACCGCTTACTCGGTATTTGCTTCAGGTTTGCCCGGTTCTGTAACTTCGCCATTGGGAATTACGGTTGTAAATGATACATTTCCTGATTGGGCAAGTGGTATGGCTTATGTACGTTTAGCTTATATGATACCCAACGGCGCCCCGGTTGATATGACAGCAACCGCTACTTTAACAGGGGCAACAACGGCCACAACCACAACTATTTTTAATAATATTGCCTATAGCACCGTTACCCCTTTTGTACCTGTAAGTGTTAACCCTGCAGGGCTTACAAACTATACGTTTCAGTTATATCGAACGGGTACAACTATCAAGTTGGGCACTGTGTCTTCGGCAGTTTCAATGGCACAGGGAAGGTATTATACGATTATAGGAAGGGGCCTTGCCGCAGATTATGCAGTGCCGGGTACCAGCATCACACTTAAAGCAAGTGCAAGGCCTACGTTGCCGCTTACTGATCCTTCAACTAAATACCCTGAAATTTATTTTGCTCCGGCACAGTTAGTATTTTATACTAACAAATAGAAAAAATAATTACCCCTTAGCAAAATCCTGCAATAAAAAACGAATATCTGAGCCAGAAGTGGCTCAGGTATTCGTTTTTTATTTATAAACCGCTTTAAAAATTTCTTAAAAAAGCGATCAGTATACTTCACCGGATAAGAAGTAAGTTAGTAATTTAGCCGAGTGGCTGCACCCAAAAAACCTCCCTTATCGAAATCAAAATCCGGGCAAAAGAAAAAAGCACCGGTCAGAAGAAAAAAAACATCATCATGGAAAGCTCCATTGAGGTGGATGGTTGCCGGCCTGTTGTTGATATTACTCTCCCCATTTTATTATGGTTATGTGCTTAAAACTTTCATTGCTACCTGGCAGTGGTTTAAAGATATAAAAGAGAACCCGCATTATCGTACCTATAAAAGCTTTAACATCCCTATCCCGTCTAAATATACTATTCATGGTATCGACGTATCTTACGCTCAGGGAAAGATTGACTGGCAAAGGGTTAAAGCCATGAATGAGGATAGCGTACACATCAGCTTCGCTTTTATTAAAGCTACTGAAGGGCTGCTTACAGTAGACCCTTATTTTAAAAGAAACTGGCGCGAAGGCCCTAAAGTCGGCATTACCTGTGGTGCCTATCACTTCTTTCGGGCTAACAAGAACGGATTATGGCAGGCGCGCTTTTTTTTACAAAACGTGAAGATGGAAAAAGGTGACCTGCCACCGGTTGTTGATATTGAACGTTTAGACGGAACCCCGCCCGAAACAATGCGCAGGGAGCTGAAAGCCTTTTTAACCCACATGGAATCAAGCACAAAGGTGAAACCTATTATTTATACGGGTTTAAGTTTTTATAACGACTACCTGGCGGGTTATTTTGACCATTATCATTTATGGATAGCACATTATTACCAGGAAGAATTACAGGCTGGCAAAAATACCCCCTGGGTATTCTGGCAGCATTCTGATATCGCAAGGATCAATGGCATTAACCACACCGTGGATTTTGATGCCTTCAAAGGAGATAGCCTGAATTTTAGTAAATTGTTAATTCCTTAATATTATTAGCAGACACCATTTTTGTACCTGCGTTCTCCATACTTGTCAGTGTTTTCTTTCATCTAAGAGAACATAAAAGAGACATTTCCGTTATAAATATACTTTCATAATTATATGGTATATTTATTTAATGAGTAAGGTATTTACAATAACAAAAGGCTTAGAAAATATGGGTGCGCTGCGCACTGGTGGCCAGGGCTCGGTATATAAGGGACGCAGAATGGGGCCTATTATTAGTGCTGTAAAAATATTACCGACACCCATTCAATCAGAAGATGCAAAGGACAAAAATTACCGCAACTTTATAAATGAGGTAGAAAAGCTAAAAAAGGTTAATGAAGAGCCGAATCCAAATGTGGTAAAAATATTAAATTCGGGCATTACCGAAAGTGGTTCGTTCCCATTTATAGAAATGGAATTTATTGAGGGCCCGGATCTGGGAGATTTACTGGCCCCGCCGAATGAAAAAATATTTACCATTAAAGAGGCGATTAAACTGGCCGATCAGTTGGCTTGCGCCTTATTGCATTGCCACAAAGTGGGTGTTAAGCATGGGGATATAAAAAGCAATAACATAAAATTCAATGTAAATACTGGCAATTATGTATTGTTGGATTTTGGCTTGTCTATCATGTCAGACGAAGAGCGCCGCAGCAGTATGCGCCATGCCGGAGCAATTGAGTTTATGGCTCCCGAACAAAATGAGGGCAACATGCTGTTCCAAACAGATATTTATAGTTATGGTGTAATTTTATATGAAGTGTTGGCGGGGCGGGTGCCATTTCCACTGCAAGATAATGGTGAAACAGCCAGAAACACGGTAATGGTGGCCCACATGGAGTCGCCGGTTCCGGATATTTTAACATTACGAAAACAAAACTTACCTGTAAGCTGGCCTGATGAAAAGCAAATGTGGGAAATGCAGGTACCGGCCTGGCTATTAAAATTGATCTATAAATGCCTGGAAAAGTTACCAGAAAACAGGTATGCCAATGGCATGGAACTTCATCAGGCAATAGTACAGAATAGCATTGCTGATATTAACAACACCAATTCGGTAATAATAGCAAAGGAACTTAAAAAAGTAAATGAGCCGGCAACGGTTGTAAACCGGGCCAATGTCGGTAATAAAGTACAGCTATCAAAACCGGTATTTGCCGGCCTGCTATTATTACTTTTAGGATTTATGGGGTTTACCGCATATTCTTTATTTCATAACCGTTCAAAAACACTTCCGGTAAGCACCTATAAGCCTGTTGATTCTGTTAGAACCGGCGACAGTGCTGCATTAAACAACCAAAAAAACACTTATCGTGACAGAACAAAGGCTGCCGATTCTGTAACAAGACAAACTATACATGATGAAATTGAAAGACTCAGGCAAAAAAACCGACAAAATGATAGCACGGCAATGGATAGTTCGGAAATTAATAACTAATAAATTAAACAATTAACTCATTATTATAATAGGCACTCACTGTTTATTTGGCGGGTATAGCCTGATCAGAATTATATATTTACATGGATTCAAAAAGTACTATTTGGCAGCGTATGGGTATACAAGATTGGTTTTTAACTAATGAAAATACCTCCAAATCAAAAAATCAGCAAATACTTACGCCTGATAATGTTTATAATTATGTGATAGCGAAATTTAACGATTCCATCCGCGAGTTGTCTTTTGCTGATCGTATAGTTTTTTATCATGAATACATCATAAGTTTTAATCCGAAAGATTACCAGGAATTTATGAATAATAAACAAGGCATTTTTGGTCTTATTGTTAACGAAACCGTGAAAAAATTCTATGAATTATTAAAACAGTATCGTTTAAGCGGTAAAACGGTGATGCCATCAAGTTCAAAATGGGTATTCAGGTTAGTATCACACCCTGACTATGCCAGCGGCGATATAGGGTTTATCGGCAAGTTGTTGCCGGGAGGTGCAAAAAAGGAAGAAAATTTAAGGGTTACTTTTATTCCGCGGCAAACCGGCATTGCACAAACATTTGATGTTAGCGAGGAATTGTTAAAGGGTTTTAATTATTACAGCGACGGTTATTATGAATTGCCTTATATAGAAGATCTGGAATATAACGAACAGAGTTTGGATAGCATAGGCAAAAAAATATACGCGCGTTTTGAAACTATTTTGCCCGAGAAGCAATTTGCCGGCAAAAAGGTGGAATATATAATGAATGATGATGAAATTATAGTTTCAGGGGAAGAAGAAAGCCGCTTAGATTCAAATATCTTTAAAATACCAACCGAATGGGTGAACTCGCCTCACTTGCAGATCAGGTACAACAAATCGGATGGCAAATTTTACCTGGCATCATACGGCGAACGTACTATTTTAAATGAAAAGGAAGTAACTAAAAGCGATGTTAATTCGCCTGCATGGGTAGAATTGCCTGTAAATTCAAAAATATTATTGAACGGTATTGTTGGGGTTAACCTATTTAAATCATAAGTATTATGTCGCAGATTTTATCAGCAAGTTTATTAGTTATCGTGAGCTTGTTATTCATTATTCATTTTTTTGATATTAAAAACTCAGGCAAAACTAATGGATGATCAGTATTTCGGACTAACCGATACCGGCAAGGAGCGGAAAAATAATGAAGACACCTTTATTGCCCAACAGCATGCAAACAACGGGGTTATCATAGCGGCTGTAATAGATGGCGTAGGTGGCTATTCGGGCGGCGAAATTGCCGCTTTGTTTGCCCGGGAAGCTATTCTGCAAAGGCTCGGGAAACCTTCAGAAGAAATTATCCCAATGCTGATTGACTGCTTTAACCAGGCAAATGAAAAAATACTAACGGAAAAAACACAGGTTAAGGAGCATAATGGCATGGCCTGCGTGGCCACACTTGCTTTGGCTGATATTGAAAACAATCAGTTTTATTATGTCCACGTTGGTGATACCCGCCTGTATTTACTGCGCGATGGCTCACTCGTTAAAATCTCGCATGATCAGTCTTTTGTTGGCTATTTGGAAGATTCCGGCAGAATTGATGAACAAACAGCAATGACCCACCCAAAGCGCAACGAGATCAATAAAGCGTTAGGTTTCGAAGCGATGTTAACTCATGACACTGATTATGCAGAAACGGGCCAATCTCCTTTTTTACCAGGCGATATAATTTTGCTTTGCAGCGATGGATTAACAGATATGGTAGGAAAGGCAGAAATTACAACTATAATAACCAAAAATAATTCGTTAAAAGATAAATGCCAGGAGCTGATAAATACGGCTAATAACCACGGCGGGAGAGATAATATAACAGTGGTATTGGTACAAAACAATAAGCAGTCATTAACTCCTGATGTTACAATGCCGGTAGCAATCACTAAAAAAAAAGATGAAAAAGTTGGCCCTACAGTAACTGAACAAATACAGGATAAACCAATAACCCCGCAGCCTGCACCTGTTGGCAAAAAATCAACCGGCCTTATTACCCTGTTAACTATATTGATGCTGATATTTTTGGCTTCAAGTATTTGGTTATATGTGCAACAAATAAATGAGAAAAACACGCCGCCGACAAAGGCCGTTTTCAAGGATATAAAAAAACGCAACAGCCAGGAAATTAAATTGCAGAATGCCATTGACCATGCAAAAGGATACGTAGTAATTATTGAAGATACAGCCTACAAAATGCCCATACTTATTAGCCGGGCTATCCGGATTAACAAAGACAGCGTTTTACTTAAAGCCCACGGAAAAGTAGAGTTGAAAAGCGACCCGGACTATAATGGTGCTGCGTTTAATCTGTCTGCGAGATGCAAAAGCATGGTATTGGATAGCTTGATAATCAATAACTTTAATATTGGGGTGTTAGCCTTTAATACTTCGCTGTCATTAAAAAACACGCGGTTCATTAATTGTTTGGCTGCGCTTGAAAATGTATTTGTTATACCCGGAAAAAAATACATTAATGGTAAGGTAACTGCCGTCCGCTTAAAAGATGACTCACTGCCCGTTACTGACAAGCCAAAAGTATGGAACAAAAAATAGCATTACCAGCCAGCAGACAAAAGGAGCGCCTGTTTTTATTAGTCATAGCGCTGGTATTAGGCCTGCTTTTTTTGCGCTTATTTTATTTAGAACAACGAAATTTTATTGATGTAGATAAACGCCTGCAGGATGGTACTATGGTAAACCTTAACGCCAAAGCGCCAGCGACGCACATCTGGTCGTTGTTAGTAAAAGGCTATTACTTTGAAGACAGGCTCGACATAGACCTGATTCGAAGTGTGATTAGTGAGCGCACAACCTCTGCTACAGGTAAATTTGAAAATATAGGCGAGTTAAACAAGCGGAAATATAATGTTGACGCAGAAGTTGCGATGAACAAGGGTGGTAAATCCTTCCATGACAGGGTAGTTGTATCCCGGTCATTATTAGGCTATACGGGCGAGGACTCTCTGCGTTTTGTGCAGGAAAAAACACATCCGCCGGTATTGCCTTCTGTTACTGATGTTGGCTTATCTGGTAGTTCTATATCAGGTACCGTATTTAAAGTAAAGATCCCTGTAACAGGTATATTGGTGCGCCTGCAAATGATTTTACCACAAGACAGCACTTATAATGATGAAGAAGCCAGCCAGGTTAAAACTAAAGCAGAGAATGGCCCCGGCTATAAAAAGGTATTTGTATTCGGCCAGAACGGGCAATCTCACCTTCAATCATTAACAGCATTTGCCCGTACAGATGCTCAGGGACAATATACTTTCAAAAATTTGCCGGCCAATAAAGCATTCAGTGTTTTGCCCCTGCAGCCGGGTTACCAGTTCGGGCGGTCATTAGGCACCGATAATTTAGATAATAACGAAGTTTTTAACTTCTATCAGTCACCGCATAGTATAAGACTATTATCTACCCGCGATTTTAATATCCTGAAAAAAGAAAAATCATTAATTATACGCATGCCGGCCGAATTTAATTTATGGTTCGGGATAATTGCAGTTAGTTTTTTTGCCCTGTTTTTTATTACTCACCTGCTGTTCAGCTGGAAATTCCTTTCAGCCGATCAGCTGATACTGCCCTTTATAATGATCCTAACGGGGTTATCCTTTTTAACACTTTTAAGTTTACAAGATCCTTTGCGCGACCGCTTTTTGGCAAAAGATTCGCTGGTTTATTTGGTGGTGGGCTTTATTGCCATGATAGTTATGATGCTGTTTAACCTGCGACGGTTCACAGTCGACTCAACCCTATACCGCTTGTTGCTTTTTAAAAATAACCGTAAAGCCGCTAATGGCTGGCCATGGATCGTTATTGCCATCATTTTACTGATGTTAACTATACGTTTTGGTGCGGGCCCCGAGGGAAGCGGGGTAAAGGTAAATTTATTTGGCTTTCAGCCCAGCGAAATAGTTAAATACCTGGTTATAATATTTTTAGCAGGTTTCTTCTCCATTAATGAAAAATTTATCAGCGAATATGCAAGTTGGGAAAAAAGATGGTCATTCTTTTCGGTTGCACTTATTGCAGTTGGAATTACGCTATTCCTGTTCCTGATGCTGGGCGATCTGGGGCCAGCCATCGTAATCTGTTTTACGTTTATTATCCTTTTCTCTTTTTCGCGTGGCGATTTTACATTTATGGCAATAGCGGTAGTGTTTTATGTGCTCATCACGTGGATATTTAAAAATATCTGGATTTCGGCAGCACTAACTGTAGCCATGTTACTGGTGGTAACATTATTTAAACGCAAACAATTAAGCGAATCGGCTATAATGGCCTTGGTAATTATTGCCGGATTTCTAACCATAGATAAAATACCTCACCTGGATAAACTTATTCCGGGGCCGGTACAACGTTTGGTGGACCGTAAAGCTATTTGGCAGGATGCCTGGGACAATGAGGTGTACGGCGGCGACCAGGTAGCCAACGGGCTATGGGCCATGTCGAGCGGTGGTGTAACCGGGCAGGGTATTGGCCAGGGTTTTGCCAAAACAATACCCGAAGCGCATACTGATATGATCCTGCCCTCCATCGGCGAAGAATTTGGCTGGACAGGAATCGTATGCATATTTCTGCTGTTCCTCTTATATTTACACAGAGCCATCATTATAGGGCGGAAAACGGGCACACCGTTCCTGTTTTATTTATGTGCCGGTGTGGGCGTTTGCACCTTTGTGCAATTCTTGCTGATAGCGGGCGGCTCTACTGGTGCCCTGCCCCTCTCTGGCGTTTCCCTTCCGTTTGAAAGTTACGGCGGATCATCGTTGGTGGCTAACTTTATCGCTGCGGGTTTTTTACTTTCTGCCTCCACTATAAAAGGCACGCCTGTGCAAATGAGCTTTATTACTAAGCAACAGGATAGAAATCTTGTTCCTGCTTTAATAATGGCTTGTATTGGCATTTTATTATTAACCGTAAATGTATCCCGCTATTTGTTTGATAATGCAAAATGGGTGGTTAAACCATCATTAGTAGCTGATAGAAGTGGCGCTCGTATGTTTAGCTATAATCCGCGTATCGCAATTTTAATGAATAAGCTACAGGCCGGAACACTGTATGACCGGGATGGCCGCATATTGGCAACCAGTAATCCTGATCTCATCAAAAAGCAACGGAATTTATTAAATGCATCCGGCCTGCAAGGTTATAACCTGGATTCGGCTATGCACAAGCGCCTCACCCGTTATTATCCATTTGAAGAGCAAATGTTTTTTTGGGTGGGTGATGCTAATACAGCAGTATTTAACGGTAGTATAAACGGCTATTTTGCCGAGTATGAGCACGCTGCAGAATTGCGTGGTTTTAAAATGCCCATAACCAATTACAATACCCACGCCAGTCGCTATCAGGAAGACAGATTTTTACCCCGCGGCATAAAAGAAATGACAGTTAGCAAAAAAGATTATAGCGCACTGGCCCCATTACTTATCGCGGGCATAAATAGCACGGCGGTAGACGTATTTAAATTAGGTAACCGTGATGTGCAGTTAACCATGGATGCACAACTGCAAACAAACATACAAAAATCAATAGCCGGTGACACTTCCCTGAATGATAACCGGGTATCGGTAGTAATTATGCAGCCATCCACAGGTGATGTTTTAGCTTCGGCTGTATATCCTTTACCTCCTGTTCATAACTGGGATCAGCTTACTATGCCGGTTAATGAACAGAACAAATTATCGCAATGGGTAACCACTAGCGATCTTGGCTTTACTTACGCCACTCAACCGGGGTCGACAGCAAAAGTACTTACCACAATGGCCGCATTTAACAAGTTAGGCTTGGAAGCTGCCAATAAAAAATTCACCGTTAGTACGTATGAACGTATCCGCACTAAAGGAATTGAGCCTGATGAAACAGGTGTAATCACATTGGAAAGAGCGGTAGCTAAATCAAACAATGTGTATTTTATAAAGCTGGCTAACCAGGAACACCTGCAGGAAGATATGGCAACCCTCTATTTAAAAACAGGCATGTTTTTGCACGGCGTAGGTGGCTACTTCTATAATAAGCAACCTGACAATACAACACAGGAAGAAAAATGGCGCGACCTATGGCGCAAAACAGAGTTTAATACAAAACCAAAATATGATCCGAATAATATCAGGCGCACAAGAGCCAAAGGCATTTCGGGTATGGCATGGGGACAGGGTGAGCTAATTGCAACACCCGCCGCAGTTGCAAGATTAGTATCGGGGGTAGCTAATAACGGGCAGTTAGTTGCTAACCGCTTTGTTTTAAAAATAAGTGATACTATACAGCCTGTTAAACCCAGCATAAAATTGGCTGATGAGCCGCAATACACTGCCCTTATCACTAAATATATGATTGAGCAAAGTGCACCAAAGGTGCCGATATTAGGAATAAGTGTGGCCGGTAAAACCGGTACACCAGAGCGTATATGGAAGCAGCAAAGTATAAATGACGGCTGGTATGTTTTTTTTGCTCCAACAGCTAAGGGAACGGGGAACATAGTGGTTTGCATACGGATAGAATCAACTAAAGGGTCGGCAGATGCTGTAAGGCTTGCCGGCCGGCATGTTATTCCTTTTTTATTAAAAAAAGGATATATAAAAAGTATAGCCGTCCAACCACAAGAAACGGAATCAAGTTCAAATTAAGAAATTATTATGTTTAACTTATTTAGTAAAGGCAATAGCAGACCCAATGACGTAAAAAGTTTACGCAACACATTCCTGCAAGCTGTTAAAGAGCAATTACAAAAGGCCGAAGGTGGCGAAGGGCGCAATATCAAAGGCATAAATTTTTATATATTAGAAAATGTGACTGACAAACATATATACGAAGCCGCTGTTTACCTTGATGAACAAGATAAATTTAAACAGGAGATTCAACGAATTGCTGATGATTTCGCCCTGGATCTTCCCGCAAACTGGACCCTTGACTTAACTTTCAAATCGGAGTTTCCGCCGGAAGCAATTAGACTGAACGGTCTGTATGCTGCCATCTTTATTCAAACAAAGGATCATACCATACAAAAGCAGGGTGAAGGATATATCAGGGTGCTTGCCGGAGAAGCAGAAAAAGAAGAATATCATATCACCTCGAAAGATGGCGTTATTAATATAGGCCGGGAAAAGCGGGTGCAGGTTGATGAAGGTTTTTTCAGACATAATCACCTGGCGTTTCCGGGCGATAGCGACAAAGAGCCTAACAAATATATTAGCCGGCAACATGCCCATATAGAATGGAACAATGAAAAAGGCTGTTTTATGATCTTTGCAGACGAGGGCGGCATTCCCCCAGGAAATAAAATAAAAATACGTTCAATTAATAATGAAAATTTGATCAAGCTTAATTCAATGCATATCGGACATCAGTTAGCCGATGGCGATCAGATAATTTTAGGAGAATCGGCAGTGGTAGAGTTTAGTTATAGCTAACAATTAGGGGTTCGTCTTATAAAGTGGCGCAGGTTTTAACGGCCGTGTTTCGGCATCAAAATCACTATCCCTGCCCAATATCGTGAAAGAATCCGTCACAACCTCTGTCGTATAACGCTTGATGCCATTTTTGTCCTCGAAGGAACGCGTACGGCATTTCCCTTCAAGGTAGATGAGTTTCCCTTTCCGCAATATTTTCGCAGCTGCTTCCGCAAGCCCGCGCCACACCACAATATTATGCCATTCGGTTTGTTCTTCTTTAGCGCCATTTTTATTGATGAATTCGCTTGTGGCTAAGGGAAAGCTTACAACAGGGACATTGCCTTCAAGAACCCTCAGATCCGGATCCTTACCCAGATGGCCTACTAAAATAACTTTATTGATTCCTGACATACTTGCAAAGGTAATGGCGCCATCGTTTAACGGCGGCCTGGTGAATAAGGCAGTCTAAATCAGTAGGAAAAACAAGCGTCCTATTAAATGTAACCCCGGCGAAAGGGATATGTTTGAAAAATTTTAAAATTTGCTGCCGTCAATTTTTGTCCGTAAAATTAATCCCTGGTAAACATTGAATTATCGGGGACAACCTTAATGTCAATTGATGAAGAGGCTGATTATTCTATTATCTTTACACCCTATTTAAACGCCATGCCCGATTATCTGCTACAACTTGACCGGCACCTGTTTCATTTTATAAACCACGACCTGGGCAACGCATTTTTTGACGTGCTGATGCCTATTCTGCGTAACAGGTTGGTATGGATCCCTTTATATGTTTTTATCTTTATTTTTTGCCTTTGGCGATATAAAAAACAAGGTGTAATTATTATTGTATTACTGGCGCTTACCTTTGGCGTGGCCGAAAATGGCAGCGCTACCATCATTAAATCGTTTTATAAACGTGTACGCCCATGCAATGACCCTGCAATGGCGGCAACCATTGTAAGCCGTGTTGATTGCGGAACAGGCTACAGCTTCCCATCCACCCATGCCAGCGACCACTTTGCCATAGCCGTTTGTTTGAGTATGATATTTTATAGGCGTTATAAATGGGTATTGCCTGCAAGTATTTTATGGGCGGCGGCTATCAGCTTTGCGCAGGTGTATGTTGGGGTGCACTACCCTATTGATGTTACGGCCGGGGCTATTTATGGCATATTGGTTGGGCTTTTGGTTGGATGGATATTTTGGAAATGGCAGAAAAAACTAATTAGTTAATCTGTTCCAATAGCTACTTTACATCAACCCAATTTATAATCAAGATTAAACAATTAACACCATGCAAAAATTCACCACGTTTTTAATGTTTGAAGGCAAAGCCGAAGAAGCCATGAATTTTTATGTAGCCTTGTTTAAAAATTCATCTGTTTTAAATGTTATGCGTTATGACAAAGATGGGCCCGGCGAAGATGGCTCCATTATGCTCGCCACGTTTTCATTAAATGGCCAGGAGTTTAAGTGTATTGACAGTGCGATAAAACATTCTTTTTCTTTTACTCCGGCCATTTCTATTTATGTTAATTGCGAAGATGAGGGCGAAATAGAAAATGTATATGCCATGCTTAGTGCTGGCGGCAATGTGGCTATGCCGCTTGGCAATTACGGGTTCAGTAAAAAGTTTGGCTGGGTTAATGATAGGTATGGTGTATCGTGGCAGGTTAATTTGCAATAAATAGTACCACGGGCTTCGGCAGACCAGCAATGACAAAAACGTGTTTTGTTACACGCGAATGTGTAACAAAATGTAACAAGTGTAACAAGATTTCGACTTAAAGTATTGCTTATGAGCAAATTACGAAAAAGTGATGTAACAAAATGTAACAACTTATTCGTCAGTATTTTTAAGTATAATTTTAATATTATTAATTGATAATCAAATAATTACAAATTGATAGTTTTAGGAGTGGTGAAACAAGTTATTTGAAACAAGATGAAACAAAATCACTGATATCCCTGATAGCTATCGGGATAATGCCACCAATACGATTATTTGCAAACGCAAATATCGCTTAGTCCATAACACCCATTTTTATTTATACCGTGTCCAATTCATAAAATTCCATTTGTTATGTGTGTATAATTCACTTATTCGGTAACATTTAAAAATTAAAAAGATGAAAGAGTATATGTTAATTTTCAGGCACGAAGATGGTGGTAAAATAGCATCGCCAGAGCAAATGCAAATATGGATGCAGCAAACTATGGACTGGCTGGGCGCTCTTGCAGCCAAAGGCAATTTTGAGGGCAAGGGCAACGGTTTGTTATTTGATGATGCCCGCGTGGTACATCATAATAAAATGGTTACCAACGGCCCTTTTGGCGAAATTAAGGAAACGCTTGGCGGCTACGTTGTTGTTAAAGCCAACTCAGCTGACGAAGCTGCCGAATTTGCAAAAGGATGCCCTGTTTTACAGGGCGAAGGCAATACGGTTGAAGTAAGAAAATTGGCAAAAGACGACGGCATTCATTAACATGGACCAACAGGAGATCATCCCCCATTTATTCAGGACAGAGTACCGGAAAATAGTTTCGGTACTTTGCCGCCATTTCGGGTTTGACCAAATGGAAATTGCGGAGGACATAGCCAGCGAGACGTTTGCCACTGCCGCTCAAACATGGGGCATCAAGGGCTTGCCGCCAAATCCAGCTGCCTGGCTATATAATGTAGCAAAGAACAAGGCAAAGAATCATTTGCACCGCAATTCATTATTCGGCAGCAAGGTATCTCCTGCCATACAAAATACCACGCCTCAATTTTATGAAATAGAGATAGACCTATCGCCGCAAAACATAAACGACAGCCAGCTGCAAATGATGTTCGCTATCTGCCATCCGGCTATCCCGCCCGAGGCACAAATTGGATTATCCCTTCGCATACTTTGCGGCCTTGGTATTGAGGAGATTGCTGATGCGTTTTTATCAAACAAAGAAACTATTAATAAACGTTTATTTCGTGCCAAAGAGAAATTGCGCGAACTAAAGATCAAGATTGAAATGCCGGGCGAAGCTGAAATTGACGCACGGCTGGCGCCGGTATTAACCACCATTTATTTATTATTTAATGAGGGATATTACTCAATAAGTCAAAATAAAACGCTGCGCAAGGATCTTTGCCTGGAAGCAATGCGGTTGTGCACCATGCTGGTAGAGAACCGGCAAACCAATAAACCAAGGGTAAATGCTTTACTTTCGCTGATGTGTTTTCATGCATCAAGGTTTAATGCCCGGGTAAACAAAAATGGTGAGCATGTTTTGTATAACGACCAGGATACCAGCCTTTGGGATACTGACTTGATAAGCAAAGGCGCTTATTTTTTAAACTGTGCTGCAAACGGTATAGAATCTAAATATCATTTAGAAGCTACCATAGCCTATTGGCAAACCCAAAAAACAGATACCAAAGAAAAGTGGCAAATTGTATTAAGCTTATACGACCAATTGCTGCAAATAGAATACTCGCCCATCGCCGCGCTTAACAGGATCTATGCCTTATCGAAAGTAAACGGCAAGAAGGAGGTGATTATTGAAGCAGAGAAACTTAATTTAGCCGGAAACCAGTTTTATTATGCTTTACTGGGCGAATTGTACATAGATATTGATAACAATGAAGCCAAACTGAAATTTCAAAAGGCCTTAGAGTTAGCTAAAACTGATACGGATAAGCAAATTCTTCAAAAGAAGATTGACAGACTGTGAGATCAATGCTATATCGGCAAATCGCTTTTAGTTGCTTTGTCATCTGCCAGAAGGATGGCCCTGATACGTTTTCAATATGAACCTGGGAATAATTTCGCTCTTTCCGCAGCCGATGTGCCTGTCGCTCCAACGCAGATCAGTATAATACCCGTAAAATTCGAAATTGATATTTGATAGCTAACTACCGGGATGAACAGGGCAAACGCATTAAAATAATCGCATAATAAATAAGGAGGCTCCGATGGAGCCAAAATAGGGTTTGTCTTTTGTCTATAAACAGGGAGCTCCTCTGGAGCCAATATTTGCTGAAACAAAGCGGGCATTTGACTCCGGAGGAGTCACCTGTTTATAGACATAAGCTATAAAGTTAGAAAGGCTCCATCGGAGCCTCCTAATTATGTGTATTATTATTTTAATGCGTCTGCCCTACCGGGAAAGAAGAAACTACCCTCTCAACTTATCCAGCAGGTCGCTTAACAGGCCGGCTTCCTCGTTAGTGAGGTTATTTTTAAGGAAGTCTTTAGTTTTAAATTCATTATCCATGGTGGCAAGAGTTTCCAAACCTTTGTCACTTATACGGATATCAACCGCGCGCCTGTCTTTATTATTAGTACAACGGGTTATCATTTCTTTTTGCACAAGGCGATCAACTATGCGCGAGGCATCGCTCATTTTATCAATCATCCGATCTTTAAGCATATTAACCGTAGCCGGTTTAGGGTACTGGCCCCTTAATATCCTCAAAATATTAAATTGTTGATTGGTTATGTTATACTTTTCAAAATGGCAGCGCAAAGAATTATTAAGCCACCCTTCGGTATAAAAGATGTTTATAACTGCCTTCTGGTAGTTATCCTCAAATTTAGAGCTTTGTATTTCGTCGTCTATCCGCATTGTTATATATTATTCCTGAAGATGCAAATATCTTCATTTTTTATCTGATTTATTGTTTTCTTCATCTTTTCCGTAATGCCATGGGCAATGCAGGCATTTGTTTTTACAGCAATAACCGCGCTTTAAATGGTAAGCTTCGGTAAACACGAAGTTGCCGTCCTCGTTAATATAATAATCTACATTTTCCTGCATCACGGTTTCAGTTAAACAATTAACAGGATAGCAGCATCGAAATGCGCGCTATTACTATTTATAGTTTTGATAAACATCGGTCCGCCCCCTTACTGGTGAAATTCTCTTCCTTTTCCACTGTTAATTAAGCAATTTTACAAAAATTTTATTATTTAAATGAGTTTTTAAATGAGTGCCATTACCATGCAACGTCCACACCTGCTTGGGGTTAACTTCTTTTATAGCTTCTAAAATATCATTCCAGTCGGCATGGTCTGATATAAATAAAGTATCCTCCCTGTTCACTTGTAAATTTTTCCAGCCCGAGGCAAATAACCGTTTTACCCCGGTGGCTTTTATATAGCTATTAAAGGTAAAAGGAGGTACAATATACACAAACTCTTCCTGTGCCTTCATTAGTTTGCGCCCGTATAGCTGATGTTTACCTAAAGCGAACCCTGCCCTTTCGTAGATCTGGTTTATAGGCATAATACGATGGTGTATAAGCACTTTTTTCTGGGGGGCATGGTCATTAATCATTCTTACCAAACGCTGGCTCTTGCCCAGCCCATAAGCCCCCAGCAGGATATTGCTTTTAATGCCATTAAGCTTTTTTATCTCCTCAATAGGATCGGGATGAATTATATTCGGATCGGCAAAAGTACTTTCGGTTATCAGTACATCCGCATTAACCCATTCAATTGGTTCACAGGTAGCATCGTGTTGTAATTTATAATCACCGGTATAAAGATAACTGCTGCCCTGATATTCCATCAATACCATTGCTGAGCCCAGCATGTGCCCTGCGGATACAAAAGTGAGCGTTACATCCTTTATTTTAAAAGGCTGGTTGTAACCCGCAATATTAAATACCTGCGCGGCAGATCTATGGTATCGAAGATACATAAATTCGCGCGTAGCCTGGGTACAATAAACGTCTTTGTTTCCACTTACGGCGTGGTCTGCATGGGCGTGGGATACAACCGCCGTCTTTACAGGTTGCTGCGGATCGAGGTAAAAATCGCCATATTTGCAATAGATGCCAGTGGGATTAATTTGAATAAAATCGTCGAGTATACTCATTAGTAAGAGACACTGTCATTTCGAGCATAGCGAGAAAACTATACATATTCAGGTAGCCAACCTGTCAATGTATAGATTTCTCCCTTTGGTCGAAATGACATAATTTTTTATGGTTTTGCTAATTGAAGAAACTGCTCATGCAATGCCAATATCTGTGGTATTAACAATCGCGTTTCGTCGTTTTCAATTATATAATCAGCCAGTTTGCGTTTTTTGCTTTCGGCAAATTGTTTGGCTTCGCGCGCTTCAATTTCAGCTCGTGTAATATGATCGCGTTTGGTTACGCGTTCTATCCGCAGATCAAGAGGGGCCGTCACCAATAGTGAATAATCGCACATTTTATAGGACGTACTTTCAAACAGTAAGGCGGCTTCTTTCATTACATAGGGCACGTTGTCAATCCCGGCAACCCAGGCATCAAAAGCCCTGAATACCGCAGGATGTGTAAGCGCGTTAAGTTTAGCCAACTCTTTATCATCATTAAAAACAATATTGGCTATATATTTACGATCAAGGCTCCCATCGGCTAAATAAGCCGCGTCGCCAAAGGTTTTCTTTACGTTGGCTACCAATATTGGATCGGCAGTCATGATGTTTTTCGCCTCGGTATCTGCATAAAAAACCGGGATGCCCAACACCCCAAACATTTTGCTAACGATGGTTTTACCGCTGCCTATATTACCGGTGATACCTATTTTAAGCATTTATTTTTTAATAATAAAATCAATGTTACGCGGTTCTATACTTACAATTTTACAAAATGCCGGTAACTGTGTGATTTTTACCGGTAAGGTATTATAACCGTACACGCGCCAAAGATCAAGGTTTACCTGCGCTTCAAACAAGCTTTCATCAATATCTGCATACTTACTTAGCGAAGTGGTAAAAGTTACTTTAACTTTCTGCGGAAATATTTTAATATTATAAAAATCACTGTTATTTACCAGTTTAACAGGTACTTCTATTGTCTTCTCTGTATATTCTTCTACCGGGATTTTAACTTGCACCGTTTTAGGGTAAATACTAATATTACCTTCGGTTGATGCGGCCAGGTTTACAGTTGAGTTAACGTTTTCGCTCACGTTTCTTAATACCAGTGAATCTGTATACCAGGCAACGATTTTATCTATACGGTTACTTGGGCCGCTTATAGTTACGTAGGCTGGCTTGATAATGATATTATCTGATTGGCTAAACTGTGGCTCATACTTAACCGATTTAATTAAATGTACCGGTATACGGCGTTCGCTGCGGTTTGTAAAATCAAAATATAGCGTATCGGGGTTCAAAGCTATTATTTCATTTTTCACTGCCTTTTCGGCATTTATAGTCTGTAATTGCGAGCTAAGTACTATATAAGCATCGCTATCCAAAGTACGCAGATCAACCTTAATTATTTTGTTTTGCTCATTAATTTTCGAAAACAACATTTGCCACCCGCTTCCTTTTACAGTAACATTAACAGTATCAGATTGTAATGAATGAAAGGCCCGCTTTTGCGGAGCATTCTTAAAAGTGAGTATTTCTTTTACGTTGTAGTTATACTGCTTTGAGAGGGTAATAACTATCCATGCACAAGCAGCAAATACCAGGCAGGTAAAAAATGCCGATATACGCCTACGTTCTACTATTGATAGTTTTATTATTGCCATTTTTGTTTAACTAAAAGCCGAAAGCGGAAAGGTAAAAGCTATTATTGCTTCTCTTTCCGCTTTATGTATTCTTTCACGCATAAGCTTTCAGCTTTAAGCCCTGTGCTTATTTAACTACAGCAGGTGTATTTAGCGCCTTCGACTCTTCTAAAGAAATTGCCGATTTGTTAAACCTAACTTTTTGGCCGCCTTCGGTTTCAATTAAAAAAGTAGCGTCGGCTATCTCTAAAATTTTACCATGCATGCCAGAGGTTGTTACAATTTTGTCGCCTTTTTTTAACTCGTTAACAAAGTTCTTTTGATCTTTTTGCTTTTTAACCTGCGGACGGATCATAAAGAAATAAAACACCAGTATAATTAAACCAAATACAATCAGTTGTTTAGGATCAAAGCCCGCGGCTTGTAATAAAATAGTTGCTATCATTTTTAAATTATTATTTTGTAAGTACTTCACCAATTAAATGCACCATGCTTTGTGCCGGATTGGTATTTGCAGTAACAGTTATTTGCTTATCTTGTAAGCCAGATTTACCGGTGCTGTTAAAAGTTACCGATATTGCACCCGCAGTACCCGGTAATACAGGTGTTTTTGGCCACTGCGGTGTTGTACAACCACAAGATGCAACAGCGTTAGTTATTATTAATGGCGATTTGCCGGTATTGGTAAATTTAAAGCTGTATGACACCTTATCGCCTTGCTTTATCTTGCCAAAATCATGGCTTTCATTTTCAAATTTTATGATAGGCGCATTGGCTGCACCGGCTGCACTGGCTGTACCGGTAGTTGTATTATTGGTTTTACCGGTTTGATTGCAAGCCATTAATACACTTGCCACCATTATGCCTAAAAACAATTTCTTCATTGCTAATTATTCGTTAATCGCTTAGTTATTTATTCTATTAATCCGCGGCCTGTTTTGTTGATCTTCTTGTTGGCTTTTAGTTCAAATAAAATCTTGTCTAATATACCGTTTATAAATGAATTACTTTTTGGCGTGCTAAACTCCTTTGATATTTCCAGGTACTCATTAATAGTAACCTTAACGGGGATTGATGCAAAGTTAATAAATTCGGCAATAGCCATTTTCATTAACAGCGTATCCATCATAGCAATACGCTCAGGTTCCCAATTTTGGGTTTTAGCGCTTATCAGTTCCTGGTAGTCTTTATCGTAACGTACCGAGGTTTCAAAAAGATTAACAATAAACTCCTTGTCTTCTTCCCAATTGCCGGTTACCTCGGCCAGTTTGTTATTTTCGGGTTCATCAAAAGAAAAGTTTTTAAACGTTTTGGCTATTAACGCCTGCAAAACATCCTTATCAACCGGCCAAAAAATAAACATCTCTTCAAAAACCTGTTCGGCCAATGATGATTTTAAAATCACTTTTTTGAAAATAAATTTAATTATGTCTTTATCTGTTTGAATAGTATCACCTGTTTTTTGAAGGTAGTCGGTGTATTCGGGCGCGGCCTTCAAATTGGTAAATAAGGTTTTCACCAGTTCGGGCTCAAAGTTCCATTCTACCTTATATTTTTTAAGCCCGGCTAAAAATTCTTTGTTTTGATTCAGGGATATTACAAACCGGTTAGTCAATAGTTTAAGGTTTGCGTTCAGATCATCAGCAGTGGGTAAATGTTTGTGTGCCCTGTCGATAGCGTCGGTTTGTGCGTAACCTACCACTTCTGATATTAGGGATAGCATCCAGATATACATTTCGTACACCTTATCAATGCTTAGTAATAAGTTTTTTTCGTGCTGTTTAATATTACCCGCATCCGTTTGATGATATGCGTATAATGCCTGCAATACTTTTACCCGTAGGTGCCTTCTGTTTAACATTTTTGTAAGAACGATTTAGGATTGATTCCTGTGTGATATTTATTTAATAACTTGATTTTACTTTGTTAATGTCCATAATACGTTTTTCAACAATTTTATTTGCTGCCTGTATGGTAGAAATATTTTCCGTCCTGGAAAGTTTTAAAACATTCCTTGTAGCCTCGTAAATATTTTCGGTTAACTGCAATGAACGTTTTTTACTAAAGCCCATCAATTCCGAGTAACAATTTATAACACCGCCTGCATTTATTACATAATCGGGCGCAAATAAAATTCCTTTTTCAAGCAATAGCTGGCCATGTAACGTTTCATCTTCCAACTGGTTATTTGCAGATCCTGCTATAATAGCGCATTTCAGCTTATTAATAGTTTGTGTATTAACCGTTCCCCCTAAAGCGCATGGCGAATAAATATCAGCATCAATATCAAAAATGTTATTATTTGATATTGCTTCGGCTCCATATTTTTTTGATACTTGCCTGCTTTGTTCTTCGTTAATATCGCTTACATAAACTTTTACATTCTCATCGCGCAGCAGCCTTACCAGGTTTTCGCCAACATGGCCTATTCCCTGCACAATAACTGATTTACCGGTTAAGCTATCTGTGCCAAAAAGTTCTTTTACAGATGCCTTAATCCCCATAAAAACACCCATTGCCGCTATGGGTGCCGGGTCTCCACCGCCGCCTATACTTTCGGGCAAACCTGCAACATGCTGGGTCTCCATGCGAATATACTCCATATCGCGCGGATTAGTGCCTACATCTTCACCGGCAATGAACTCACCATTCAGGTTCTTAACAAAGCGGCCAAATTTACGCATCAATGCTTCGCCTTTATTTTTGTGCGAGTCGCCAATAATTACCGCGCTACCCCCACCCAGGTTAAGGCCTGATATTGCAGCCTTATAAGTCATGCTTTTTGACAGGCGCAACACATCATATAAGGCATCCTGCTCGGTTTTATAGGCCCACATGCGTATACCGCCCAAAGCAGGGCCCAATACCGTATTGTGAATTGCTATAATGGCTTTTAAACCTGTATCCGGGTCACTACAGAATACAACTTTTTTATGACCGAATGTATCGAGTTTTGAAAATATTGATTCTGTGGGGTCGTTAGTCAGCATTTATTGTTGTTAGGCACAACAAAAGTAGATATTTTTTTATTGCTACAAAGAGTTTTGTTAAGTAGTTAATAGTTGATGCATCATTTCATAAGATAACCGGTTAATATAATCTATTAGGTATATTTGGTACATGAGTATCATCGTTCAAACTCGCCAAGTATTTATCCGTGAATTTTTACAGGAGGAGCAAGAAATTTATCTAAATCATTTTACAGACGAAAAGGTTGCACTATACCTGCCAAAGCGCGACAGAGACGAGCGGATAAATATATTTAACAATGCATTAAATCAATACCCCATCACTAAAACCATAGGGATATGGGGTATATTTAATAAAGCTAACGGCGAATTTATAGGAAGTTGCCTGCTGCGCCCTTTTAATGATGACCAACGGACAATTGAGCTGGGTTACAGCCTGGAACAAAAATACTGGGGACAAGGGATAGCAACAGAAATGGCTATTGCAATGATAACCCATGGCTTATCAGACACAAACACTTTAGAAATTGTGGCAGTTACCATTTTAGAAAATTCAGGATCGCAACGCGTGCTTGAAAAAGCAGGATTTAAGCGCATGGATAATTTATCAAGAAATGGGGAAGAGTTGGCTTTTTTTAGAATAGCCCGTTAATGCCAAACTTCTTGAATAATCAATTTCATTACCGTATTTTTGCCTACGGATATGCCGGCTTTTCGGCCTTTCGGACTACCATTCATGAAGGATCTCGCTTACCTCAATAAATTTTTTTATAAATACCGCTGGCATCTTATCCCGGGTATACTATTCGTTGTTATCTCTAATATATTTAGTGTACTGCCCGCGCAGGTTATCCGGGTAGCGTTTGACCTGGTTACTGAGAATATTGGCGTTTACCAACTTTTTTCGGGCTTTAACCGGCAGGCAATGATCTATGAGATATTTGGATCGAGCCTAATGTTGTTTGGCGCATTAGTACTTATACTGGCGTTGCTTGCGGGCTTGTTTTTATTCTTTACGCGTCAAACTATCATCTTGATGTCACGCCATATTGAGTATGACCTGAAGAATGAAATATACAACCATTACCAGGCGCTATCACTTGCCTTTTACCGCCGCCACAATACCGGCGACCTGATGAACCGCGTTACTGAGGATGTTAATCGTGTGCGCATGTACCTTGGCCCTGGTATTATGTATGCCAGTAATACAATATCAGTGTTTGTATTAGTAATATATGCCATGCTCACGGTAAATGTACGGCTGGCTATATTTTCGGTATTGCCAATGCCTGTGTTGGCTGTATTAATATACTACGTGAATAACATTATCAATTTCCGCAGCGAAAAGATACAGGAACGGCTTTCTTCCCTATCAAGCTTTGTACAGGAAAATTTCTCGGGTATCCGCATCATGAAATCTTACGTGCGGGAAGATTCAGTCCGCAAAAAATTTGCTTTAGAAAGCGAGGATTATAAAACGCATTCTATGGCATTGGTAAAGGTTCAGGCATCCTTCTACCCTATTATGCTGTTATTAATAGGGCTTAGTAATGTGATTACCATTTTTGTTGGCGGCCTTGAAGTAATGAAGGGCACTATCACGCCAGGTAACATCGCCGAATTTATTTTTTACCTGAACAAACTTACCTTCCCGGTGATGGCGCTGGGTTGGGTAACCTCTTTAACACAGAGGGCGGCCGCTTCGCAAAAGCGCATTAATGAGTTCCTACATCAACAGCCTGAGATACTATCGCCCAATGCACCAAAACGTATTATTAATGGTTTGATAGAATTTAAGGATGTATCGTTCATCTACCCGGATACCGGCATACAGGCGTTAAAAAATGTATCATTCACCGCCCACCCCGGCGAGATGGTTGCTATTATAGGGCGCACAGGCTCGGGCAAATCAACCATAGCTAATTTATTGCTGCGGATGTATGATACCACTGGCGGCGAGGTATTAATTGATAATGAGCCGGTAAAACATCTTAACCTGGAAGGTTATCGTGCCCAAATAGGCTTTGTGCCGCAGGAAGTATTTTTGTTTTCTGACACCATTGCCAACAACATCGCTTTTAGCGCGGATGTGCTGAATATGCCGGTAGTTGAGCAGGCCGCTAAAGATGCGGCGGTTTACCGCAACATTATGGAGCTGGAAAAAGGTTTTGAAACTTTAATAGGCGAACGCGGCATAACATTATCTGGCGGGCAAAAACAGCGGGTATCTATTGCCCGGGCCATTGTAAAACATCCACAGATATTGGTTTTTGATGATTGCCTGTCGGCAGTTGATACGCGTACCGAAGAAGAAATATTACAAAACCTGGGGTATATTATGCAGGGCAAAACAAATATTATTATAGCGCATAGAATATCAACCATAAAAAATGCCGATAAAATATTGGTGATGGATAACGGCCAAATTATTGAACAAGGCAACCACGAATACCTGATGCAACAAAAGGCAACTTACTTTGAATTGTATGAAAAACAACTACTTGAAGAAGAAGTGCCCGAAAATGATAAGTAACTTTTATATATAAATTTCAAAAAAAACGCAATAATATTTGTTTTAATACTTGCACTTTGAAAAATTATTTATATTTATGCCTAACAAAACTAAACTACAACATTATTAAACATGGGAGATTTTGATAACAGAGAGCGCGAAGAGGTTTTTTCAAAGAAGGTAAGAGCAGGTAAACGGACTTATTTTTTTGATGTAAAGGCAACACGGTCAAACGATTACTACGTTACTATTACAGAAAGCAAAAAAAGGCTGGAAGACGGAGTTTTTATTAAACACAAAATATTTT
>NZ_JAQBOW010000099.1 GCF_028287845.1 Mucilaginibacter sp. | reverse complement strand
TAGCAGGACAGCAATTTAAGGTTGCTAAAGACCAGCAGATCTTTGTACACAGATTACAAGGTGACGAGGGCGCTAGTATTGAATTTGACAATGTGTTGTTAGCAGAAAACGAAGGTAAATTCAAATTGGGAACCGATTTGAAAAGCGCTAAAGTATCAGCTAAGATCGTGTCTCATTTAAAAGGTGATAAAGTAATTATCTTCAAAAAGAAAAGAAGAAAAGGTTACAAAAAGAAAAACGGTCACCGTCAGCAATTTACCAAGATCGAGATAACCGGTATAACTTTATAATCAGATTTTTAAAACGAAGCTTTTTTAGTTTCATAAAAATATAAGAAATGGCACACAAAAAAGGGGCCGGTAGTTCAAGAAACGGCCGCGAGTCACATAGCAAACGTTTAGGTATCAAGATATTTGGTGGTCAGCCGGCAATTGCAGGTAATATCATCGTTCGTCAGCGTGGTACTAAACACAATCCGGGCCTTAATGTAGGTATCGGCAGAGATCATACCTTATTTGCTTTAGCAGCAGGCGAAGTAGTTTTCAAAAAGAAAGCAGACAACCGTTCATACGTATCTGTAATTCCTTTTGCAGTTGCACCCGTAGCAGAAGATGCTGCACCGGCACCTAAAGCAAAAGCAGCAGCTAAACCGGTTGTTGAAAAAGCACCTGTTGTTGTTGCGGAAGTAGCAGCAACGCCTGTAGCTGAAGAAGTTGCAGCTCCAAAGAAAAAAGCAGCTCCTAAAAAGAAAGCTGCAGATACTGATGAAGCACCTGCAGCTGAGTAATTAGCAAAGCTTATAATATTAAAAAAACCTGTATCATTGTGATACGGGTTTTTTTGTGTACAATTAATGTGTACAATTAAATAGTATGAAAGGATTTGTGAAGTTTTAAAACTTCACAAATCCTTTCATACTATCCTTTCATACTATCCTTTCATACTATCCTTTCATACTATCCTTTCATACTATCCTTTCATACTATCCTTTCTACTATCCTTTCATACTATCCTTTCATACTATCCTTTCATAGCCTCGCGTATCGCGCGTCCGGCGGCATCTATTTGCTCCAGTTTCATTTCAGAATATTTACGCGATAGGATTACGCCGTTGGCACCTGCTTTATAAGCAGCAAGCGTAGCATTGTAAACGTCATCGGGCGTTTGCTGGTGACTTTTTTTACCTACCGGGATGCCAATATCAATACCGGGCAGGATAGGGCATTTACCTTTTACACCGGCAATGGCTCGTTGGGTTTCGCGGAAAACATAATCAGCAGATAATCCTTCCATAGCTAACTTGTCTAAGGCAGCCTCTTTTTCACTATAACCAAGCAGGTGATTATTGAAACGCATCAATTCTTCGGGCGGCACATCTTTGAATATGGTCGACGCGATATTATGGATGAACCTGGCATAACGCTCGCCGCCTACGTTATTATACATAACTACTTTTAAAAAGTCTACGCGCTGAGCCAAATTTTCATAATCCCTGGTAGCTCTAAAAAACGGATTAAATGAATTTACATGCTCAATATGTAAACCAACCAATTGCTTTTTGCCTATGGCTTTTACCGCTTTGTAAACATCATCAACAATTTGGTGTTTGCCAATATCAAACAGTTTATCCCAGGCCACTATCTCCGGATACTCCAGCATAATACGCTGAAATTCTACATAATAACCATCACTTGGTCTTTGATCTTTTAATGCTGCTTTAGCAAATTCATCCAGCTTGTGATAGCCTTCTTTTGCCCGCTCAAAATTGATGTTATATTTCTTTGCTTCCTGCTGGTGATAATTGCAAAAACAAGTAGACTTTGAGGGATCAATATTAGTAACAATATGACTCGCTCCAAGCGCGTTTAACAGCGGTCCGTTACGCTCATTAAACACTACAATACCATCAACATCATACGATGTGCAGGTATCGGTTGCCAGGGCCGTCCAAAACTCACGTACATTAGGATTGAAGAGGCACAGCGTTACAGCTTTACGGCCCAACAGGTCTATCTCGCGGCATTCATCTATTCCGGGCACATCATTGCGCCATTGATCTTCAATAGTGGCAAATACTTTCATGCCCCGTTTTTTTGATGCTTTTAATACTTCCGCTACAATGTCACGGTCGCCATATTCCGGTGATTGGGTATCTTTTAGTACTGTATTTTTATAGTATTTTGCATGAGGTATGGCGTAGTTACCGCCATGAAAGTTTTTATCAGGCTCCTGCGGACCGTGATCCGGGAACGGATTGCCGGTAATCATGCGGCTGGCAAGGCCGGTGCCATAAGTAAACGTGTTTAAAAATATGGTATTGATAGATCCGCGGTTTTGCAAAATATCCAATACGTTATCAACACCTTCTTCTACAAATGAGTTGGCACCTACCTGCAAGGCGTTGATCATGTCTTTGCCCGGTTTTGTGGCAGCAAAAAGTGTTGATACATTAATAAGCGGACCGGCAGCAGCCAATGCGGCCAGCGTCGCACTGTTTTTAATAAATACACGACGCGAATTTTTGCCATCAGCCGAAGCAGCCGTTGATCGCTTTTTTGGTTTCATATTTGGTTTATATTGGAAATATAAATATGCTAAATCTAATTAGTATACCATACTACGAAGCCGTAAAAAAGCTGATACGATTATTCAGACGTTATCTGAATTTAAGTAATTTAAAATCTAAGACTTTATCAGCTTAAAATCAATCGGGATAGAACATAATACACGTACCGGTTTTCCAGACCGCATACCTGGCTTCCATTTATTTAACCTTTTTATAACCCTTAATATTTCATGGTTTTGTTTTTCAGAAAAGCCGTGTAATACCTTTAGGTTAGATATGCTGCCGTCCTTTTCTATAACCATTATTACAATTACGCGGCCCTGGTGTTCCCTAAACCTGTCTGTAAATGTGTAGGCGATACGATGCAAACGGGCATAGAACCTATCCATACCATCTTTAAATTCGGGTGCTACATCAATATTGGTGGTGAAAATTGAGTCTTGATCTGGCGAGGTTATGGCTTGGACCTGCGCTTGGGTTTTAAGTGCGAAAGCAATAACGATAAGAATAAATAAGATCTTCTTCATGTAATCACTACTTACATAAAGTTAACGATTTCTTATAAATATTATACTTATTAATTCATTGAGAAATTTATAGGGACGCTATACATAACTCTTACAGGTCTTCCACCCTGTATACCAGGTTCCCACTTGGGCATTA
Source organism: Mucilaginibacter sp. (assembly GCF_028287845.1). Taxonomy (GTDB): domain Bacteria; phylum Bacteroidota; class Bacteroidia; order Sphingobacteriales; family Sphingobacteriaceae; genus Mucilaginibacter. The sequence continues at coordinate 50,177 of NZ_JAQBOW010000099.1, read as the reverse complement.
AGCCAATCACGCGGATAGCTTCAGTGTCAGCTGTCTTTGATAGACTTTTAACCACTTTTATATCTGATATACTTCCATCTTTCTCAACTACAAAAGATGTAATAACTTTGCCTTTATTATCTCTGCCTTGTAGGTTTTTATTAATGAATTTATATAACGCTTCAAGTCCGCCCGGGTATTGAGGTGTTTTTTCAACTTGTTGGTATTTTAGCGTATCCAGTATAGTTGTGGTATCTCTTTTAAGAGGAGGGGTAAAGGTTATCGGTACAGCATTGCTTACGCGAACGGGACTGTTTTTTTCTATACCTGGATACCATTTAGGAGATATGTTGATTACTCTTATAGCCTCAGCATCCAAATCGTCGGCAACATGACGTAATATTTTTACATTGCTAATGCTTCCGTCTCTTTCGACGATAAACGATACAATAACTTTTCCGCCTATATGCTTATTCCACGAATCTGTCGGGTATTGAAGATTTTTGGATAAGAAATTAATAAATACACTTTGTCCGCCGGGAAATTCAGGCTGTTTTTCAACAAATGTATAAACTAAACCACTGTTTTTTGTGGTGTCCTGCGCTTGTACAACAAAAATGAATACCGAAATAAATAGTACCGTTAAATAAATATTTTTCATGGCTAATTTTCTCTCACCATTAACCCATCTGCAAAATCACGCAGGTATTGTTTATTTTCTTCGGGCAGATTGATTTTTTCAAGAGCTCCAAAGGCTTTATCGGCATAAGCATGCATGGCTGTCTCTGCATATTGTCTTACCTGTACAGCGCTGTATATTGCTGTAATGGCTTCTACTTTTTCCTGCTGATCAAACTGTTTTAAATTTATCCAGTAGTTTAGTTCGGCAGTTTGCTTATCGTTAGCTAATTCAAGCGTTTTTATAAGCAGGTAAGTTTTTTTGTTGGATATAATATCGCCGCCAACCTGTTTGCCAAATTTTTCGGGCGAGCCGTAAACATCCAGGATATCATCCTGCAATTGAAAGGCTAAGCCTAAGTTCTCGCCAAAATCAGCTATTAATTCAGCATCTTTCATATCGGCTCCGCCTAATATCGATCCTATTTTTAAAGCGCCACCTAATACCACAGCGGTTTTAAGGCGTATCATGTAAATATATTCGTCTATTTTTACATCATTACGCATTTCAAAATCCATATCCAGCTGCTGCCCCTCACAAACACCCACAGCTGTTTTATTAAAAATATCAAGTATAACGCGCAGTAAACGATCCTCAACCTGCATCATCAGCTTATAACCTTCAATCAACATTACATCGCCTGATAGTATGGCCGCGTTTTGGTTCCAGCGTTCATGTACAGTTGCTTTGCCACGACGTAATGGCGCATTGTCCATTATATCATCATGCATCAAAGTAAAGTTGTGAAATACCTCTATAGCAAGGGCAGGGGGAAGGGCCTTTTCAACATCGCCGCCGAACAGATCGCAAGCCATTAAAAGCAGCGCTGGGCGCATGCGTTTGCCACCCATTTTTAAGATATAGCTTATAGGCTCATACAATTCGGCAGGATAGACAGGATAGGTAAGTTTGGTAACCGCATTATCAATTAGCAGCTGTAAATCTTTTAGTTCTTTCATTTTTTGTGGAATGGTGAATTGTTGATTGAGTTAAGTGGTTGCTTGATTTATTATTAACCAAGCTTATTTAACTTAATCAACCTAATCCAACTTAATTAACTGCAAACTAATCCTGTACTAACGAAAAATCAATTTGCTTTTTAGTGAGATCGACGTTTTTAACCCGTATTTTCACCTCATCACCCAGCTGATAAACTTTCTTTTTACGCTGACCGATGATGGCATAATTTTTCTCGTCTAAAGTATAAAAATCATCAGAAATATCACGCAAACGAATCATACCCTCGCATTTATTTTCAATTATTTCTACATACATGCCCCATTCGGTAACGCCTGATATTACACCGCTGTAAATATTACCTACCTGGTCTTTTAAAAACTCTGCCTGTTTGTATTTAACTGATGAGCGTTCGGCATCGGCGGCTTTTTTCTCCATTTGCGATGCATACTGACACATTTTTTCATAATGATCTGCGTTAACCGACTGTCCACCATCTAAATAATGCTGCAATAACCTATGCACCATTACATCTGGGTAACGGCGAATGGGAGAGGTGAAGTGTGTATAATGATCAAATGCCAAACCATAATGGCTACTGGTTTTGGTGGTATAAATAGCTTTCGCCATTGATCGTATGGCCAGTTGGGTTAATACATTTTGTTCTTTTTTACCTTCTACGTCCTCCATCAAAAAATTAAGAGATTTAGCCGTTTCTTTATCAGATTTGGTATTGATCTTATATCCAAACCTGGCAGCAAACTGCGCAAAATTGGCTAATGATTCGGGTTTAGGCGAATCATGAGCACGATATACAAAGGTGTATTTATTTTTGCCTTTGCTTTTATTGCTTACAAATTCGGCAACTTTACGATTAGCCAATAGCATAAAATCTTCTATTAGCTTATGTGCATCCTTACGTTCTTTTACATATACGCCGGTTGGTTTTCCTTTTTCATCCAGCATGAACTTCACTTCGGTAGTTTCAAAACTAATGGCGCCATTTTTAAATTTACGATCGCGCAGTATATAAGCCAACTCATTTAATTTTAATATTTCGCTGGTATAATCTCCTTGTTTGGTTTCTATAACTTCCTGCACTTCTTCATAGGTGAAGCGCCTGTTGGAATGGATAACCGTTTTACCAAACCATTGGTTAACAATATGGGCCTGCTCATCCAGCTCAAATACGGCTGCAAAGCAAAGCTTATCTTCATTAGGGCGCAGCGAACATAACCCGTTTGATAAGCGCTCAGGGAGCATAGGAATAACTCTGTCTACCAAATAAACCGAGGTTCCACGGTCAAAGGCTTCTTTATCTAAGGCCGAATCCGGTATAATATAGTGTGATACGTCTGCTATATGTACGCCAACTTCATAATTGCCATTTTCTAAAATTTTAAATGATAGTGCATCATCAAAATCCTTTGCATCAAAAGGATCAATAGTAAATGTGATAACCTCCCTAAAATCGCGTCTTTTTGCTGTTTCCTGTAATGTTATATCTGCTGATATCGCTTCGGCATCATGCTCAACCTCGGCAGGAAATGATAAAGGAAAACCATATTCCGCCAGGATGGCGTTCATTTCGGTATCATTCTCGCCCTGTGTGCCTAAAATGTGTTTAATACGGCCAACCGGGTTTTTAGCCTGCGCGGGCCAATCAGTAATTTCTGCAACCGCTTTAATGCCATTCTTTGCCCCGTTAAGCTCGCTCATCGGTATAAATATATCATGCATCATTTTGCGGTCATCAGGAATGAAAAAGGCAAAACGTTCTGATAGTTTAACTATACCTGTAAACTCCATTTTAGCGCGCTGCAATATTTCTATTACCTCGCCTTCCTGGCGTTTGCCTTTACTTATAGCATAAACATAAACCTTAACACGGTCGCCGTTTAGGGCGTTACGCAGTTTACGCGGAGCTACAAAAATGTCGGTCTCGTCCGGGTCATCAGTAACGATGAATGCCGAGCCATCATTAGTGAGGTCAACCTTACCTTCGATAAATGTTTTTAATTCTAATAACTGGAATTTGCCGGGAGAAACCTCTTTTAAAACCTGTTTAAAGCTTTCTTCCTTTAAAATATCATATATGGTATTTTTTGCATCAGGATCGCGCACATTTAGCTTGGCCGAAACCTGTTTGTAGTTTAGTGGAGTATTGGCATTCTGTTCGAATATATCAAGAACCATTTGCGTTAGCACCTGGTCTATTGTAGAGCTTTTTTTCTTTTTGTTAGACATAGATAGTATTAAGTATTATGTAAAGATACGGAAAAGATGAATGCGGAAGTCGGAATGCCAATTGCGGAAGTTTATCATCGGCATTCATACTTCTGCATTAAATCTCAGCAATTGAATTAATCAACCGTTTGGTATATTCTTCTTTTGGATGAAGATAAATCTCATCCGGATCACCAATTTCAACGATTTGGCCTTTATTCATGACCATCATACGATCTGAGATATGTTTAATCACAGATAGATCATGTGAGATGAAAATATAGGTCAAATTAAATTCTTGCTGGAGTTCACGTATAAGGTTTAATACCTGTGCCTGTACAGAAACATCCAAAGCCGATACAGACTCGTCGCAGATAATGAATTTAGGTTGCAGGGCCAGCGCCCTGGCTATTACTATCCGTTGCCGTTGCCCGCCCGAAAACTCATGCGGATAACGGTTAAAATGTTCGGGCAGCAGGTTTACACGCTCTAGTAGCTCCAGTACTTTTTTCTTTCGTTGGGTATTGTTATCGTAAAAATCATGTACTTGCAAAGGCTCCATAATTGATTCGCCAACGGTTAAGCGGGGGTTGAGCGAGGAGTAGGGGTCCTGGAAAATGATCTGGATATCGCGCCGCATACGGCGCATATCATTTTTGTTCAGGCCGCGCAGATCAGTGTTTTCAAAATTTATGTTACCAGATGTTGGTTCTATCAATCGTAAAATACTTCGGCCCAGGGTAGTTTTTCCGCAGCCCGATTCGCCAACTAAACCCAATGTCTCGCCGGGGTAAACATCAAAGCTTACTTTGTTTACTGCCTTGACCATGTTTTTTGACTGACCAAAAATGCCCGAACTAACCGGAAACCAAGTACTCAAATCATTGATCTTTAATAACGGTTGCTGGCTGTATAGTTTCTTTTTACGTTCTGTTATTTCTTTTTTGGGATAGGTGTATTCTTGGCGTATTTGTTCAATAGTTGTGTTGCTACTCATAAAATCGGCAATTACAGGCAGCTTTTTAAGGTGATATTTAACTGATGGACGGCAAGCTAATAAGCCTTTGGTATAAGGATGCTGCGGGTCTTTAAATAAGGTTTTTACCTGCGCATCCTCAACAACTTTGCCTTTATACATCACCAGCACACGGTCGGCTATTTCACTAACTACGCCCAAGTCATGCGATATGAATATCAGGCTCATGCTACGTTCGGCTTTTAGCTTTTTTAACAGATCGATGATGGTTTTTTGTATGGTTACATCAAGGGCGGTGGTGGGTTCATCTGCAATTAGTATTTCGGGGTTACAGGATAGTGCCATAGCTATCAGTACCCGCTGTTTTTGTCCGCCGGATAGTTGGTGCGGGTAACTATCAAATATCGCTTCAGGGCGGGGGAGTTGCACCTCTTCAAACAGCTTTATGGTTTGATTCCTTGCTTCGGCTTTGGTTGAGCCTAAATGCAGCTGTATGGCTTCGGTAACCTGGAAACCACAAGTTAACACCGGGTTAAGCGATGTCATCGGTTCCTGGAATATCATGGCCATTTTATTACCGCGAATGGCGCGCATTTCGTCTTCAGATAACTCAAACAGGTTAATATCGCCTAAAGTTACCTGCCCGTTAACTACTGAATTACTCTTATCCAGTAAACGCATCAGCGCAAGTGAGGTAACCGATTTACCCGAACCCGATTCGCCAACAACGCCAATGGTTTCGCCTTTGGCAAGATTGAAACTGATGCTTTTAACCGCATCAAATAAACCGTTTGGGGTTTTAAACTGAATAGTGAGCTTATTTACGCTGAGCATATTAACCTACCATAGTAATGTTGTCATCTACTATTAATTCTTCGCCACGGTAGCGCCTTAACAGTTGGGCAGTAGCTACTACATCTTTCTGGCAATAGGTACAGATGCGTTCCAGTTGGTTCTCTTTCCAGTAAACCGAGCCAACCATGCTGCCGTCAATATCATCTTTTGGCGTTGGTATGTTAAATATAGCGGTAAGCAGGTTTAATGAGGTATAACTTTTATAATCGCCAAACTTCCATAGTTCCATGGTGTCGAGGTGGTTGATCTCCCAGGGTTTTTTACCGGCTATTTCTAATTGCACAGGTAGTTTAAGTCCGTTTACCAGCATACGGCGGCAGATGTACGGAAAATCAAACTCCTTACCATTGTGCGCTACCAATACCAGGCTTGCGGGCTGCCCGGACAGCATATTTGAAAACCTCTCCAGTAATTCTTTCTCATCATGCCCGGCGAATGATTTTATGCGCATGCCGGGATGGTTCTTGCCACCCGTAAATACGCCTGCCGAAATGCAGATGATCTTACCAAACTCGGCCCAGATGCCGGCGCGCTCGTAAAATGCTTCGGCGGTTTCTTCTTTGCGTTGATTTTGGGTTTTTAGGTCCCAGAGTTTTTTAAAATGGTCTGGCAGTTCATCGTGCGTGCTGTATTGGGGCACGGTTTCAATGTCTAACACCAGTAAATTACTCAGATCGTATTGTTCAAGCATCCGGATAGATAATTATAGCACAGCCAATATAATAATTGCGCGTGAACTATTAAACTAATATAAATCTACTGACAGCAGTTTGACGGTATGCGTATTTAAATCCAACTGCTTAATTCGGCGTCGGCACAAAAGTGTTTCACAAATTTGTGAAACACATGAAACACTATTTTAGGATAACCTATTGATATATAGTATTTTGACAAAATGAGTGAAACATTTTGAAACAGTACAAATACTTTAGGTAAATGTATATAAGTTGCTTATAATTAGTATTTTATGTTGTTTTTTCGATTTTTGAAAATTTGGGGTGAAACACCTAATGAAACACTTTTTTTATCATTTGGATTATTCAAAAAGTGTAAACCTATATCTGTATAAGACCAGGTGTAAACTATTTTAGGACTTTACAACCTGAAGTTCCAACAGGACTAAAATCGAACCACTTTTTTGAAGATTTGAAGCGCTTGGCAAATATTTTATTTCGTTAAAATCGATTTTAATTTCATACATTTAATGTATTTGATTGTTGCTCACAGCATTTTGTTTGTTGATTTGAAATCGGGCCACGCCAAAAGCTACGGAATCCGGAATTAGTTGAACAGGCAAGACTAATCGCTGAATCCTGTATATTACAAATAACCCTGCCAAACAAACGCTTACAATTGATGACATGTTTAATAATCGATGATAATCCGATAGCAAGGACAACGCTCAACCACCTTGCAAGCCAGGTTGCGGGCCTGAATGTTATCCGCGAATGCAGCAGTGCGATCGAGGCCTTTAACCATTTACAGGCCGACAGCGTCGATCTTTTATTTCTTGATATTGAAATGCCGGGCATGAATGGTCTTGAGCTGACCAGGAATCTCGGCAATAACGATGTGCTGATCGTTTTTACAACTTCAAAAAAGGAATATGCGGCGGAGGCGTTTGAACTAAATGTAGTTGATTACCTGGTAAAGCCGGTGAGTCCAGGAAGGTTTTTGCAGGCAGTAAACAAGGCCAGGGAAATACTGGACAGTAAAAAAGAAGAGATACGTTTTACCAATGATGAATTCATTTTTGTAAGGGATTCCACCGTAGTGCGCAAATTGAAAGTGGATGATATTCTTTATGCGGAAGCTATGGGCGATTATGTAAAATTTAACACACCGCAAAAAAGCTATACCATTCATTGCACCATGAAATTGGCGGAAGAACGACTCCCGGCATCGAAATTTATCAGGGTGCACCGGTCATATATTGTCGCCCTGGGGAAAATTGATACACTACAGGAAGGCGGACTGGTGGTTGGCGGTCAGTTTTTGCCGGTGGCTGATGCTTATCGGAAAGTATTAAATAATCGTATGAATATATTCTAGCGCCGGACAAGATTTGCCGTTTCAACGACAAGTTTTGCCCGCTTAACGAAAATTGGGTTGCTTATACAATTAAAGTCTTCAGATTTATCTCGTATCAATGGCATTTTTATCTTTCGTAATGGCAAATAGGCGCTTCAGTTATTTTATCCTGGCGGCATTCGTGCTGGGAGCCTTTCTTTTAATATTTGTCCTTTATAATTCCGCCCGCAATACGAATAAGCTGATCGCGGGGAATACCGAACTGCTAAGGGAGCTGCGGCTCAGCGATTACCTGCGTGAGATAGATCAGGATATTTATAGCGCCGAAAGCAGGATCAGGGGAGCGATTGCTACTAACGATACATCTCATTTGGCGGGCGTGGATGAAAAGATAGAGATCGTTAAAATTTATCTTGATTCTCTTGATAAAGACAACTCCGACCCAAAAGTAAAAAAGCTAATTGTCCGCCTGGAGGGACTGGCTGATGAAAAGATAAAAAATAAGGACCGGTTGATTGGTCGTTTTTTGGCGATCGGCAATATGAACGATACCAGCCTGGTCGCTAATCCGAGGAGCAGACGAATAACTGATGAAATTGCACTGGCGTTTAGTAAGATTCATGATAGCCGCCAAAAATCCATGATCCGGCTCAGCGTCGCCATCAGGGACGACATCTATAAGGCTCGGTTATACCGTGATGTATTGATCGCTTTGCTGTTAGTGGGCGGGGCTGGTATCTGCTGGTTTATCGTAAACCAGTTCCGCCAGCAGAGCCTGCTAATTATAAAATTAAATACCTCGGAAAAAAGGGCCCAGGAGGCGGCACTGGTAAAAGAAAATTTCTTAACCAACATGAGTCATGAGATCCGCACACCGCTCAGTGCGATCCTGGGATTTACCAATTTGCTCAAACACCATGAGCTGGATACCCGATCGCAGGAATTTGTCGATTCTATTCAAAGTGCCGGAGAAAATTTACTCACTATCGTCAATGACATCCTTGATTTTTCCAAAATAGAAGCCGGAATGATGCGTATCGTTCCTGCGCCGTTCAGCGTAAGGGGCCTTTTGCATTCTATCGAGACATTGTTCATGGGGAAGATAAAGGACAAAGGATTAGCCTTCCATAGCAGTATTGACCGGGAAGTTCCTGACACGCTTGTCGGCGACGCCACGCGTTTAACACAGATATTGGTCAACCTGATCGGGAATGCCTTAAAATTTAGTGAACAGGGTGATATCCGAGTGGAAATTTATAAAAAGCAGATTGAGGGCAATAGCATACAACTGGGCCTGAAAGTTGCAGATAACGGGATAGGTATTGAAAAGGGAAAGCTGAAAGTTATTTTCGAACGCTTCAACCAGGCTGAAGATTCCATCACCAGGGCCTATGGCGGCACTGGCCTGGGGCTATCAATTGTTAAAGACCTTGTACTATTGCAAGGCGGTGACATATCAGTTAAAAGCGAACCCGGAAAGGGTACGGAGTTCAGCTTATATATTCCCTACTTAGTTGCCGACGAGCAGATTACCGAAATTCCGGCTATTGACACTGGCTATTATAAAGACAAGATCAGCATGTCGGCGTGCATCCTGGTAGTTGATGATAACGCGATGAACCAGAGTTTGATCAAGCATTTGCTGGAGCAATGGCACGCTGTTTTTGATATTGCCGGAAGCGGTAAGGAGGCGCTCAGCTTAATGAAAACGAAAACGTATGACCTCGTACTTATGGATATCCAGATGCCAGACATGGATGGGTATACTACGACGCGGTATATTCGTACAGAACTTAAATCAGATGTGCCGGTTATTGCCATGACTGCGCATGCCATGGCAGGCGAACGGGAAAAGTGCATTAGCATGGGCATGAATGAATATATTCCCAAACCGGTAAATGTACACGACCTTTTCCGGATGATCACGAAATTTATTGCAGCAAAACCTGCAAAAGAGACTATCGCCATACAGGCTCAGGAAATGCCCGCATATCAATTTATTGATCTTACTTATATGAAAGAGGTAAGCAACGGTAGCAAGGCGTATGAAAGGACCATAACCTCGCAGTTTATACAATATTTACCGGGCGACCTTGCAGGGTTAAGAGATGCATTTGATAATGACGATACTCCTGCGATTAACCAAACCGCACATAATATGAAGACCAGCGTAGCCATTATGGGCCTGTTACCCCGTTTGGGTAATATACTGGATGCGCTTGAACACGCCGCTGTTGCCGATGGTGGTGTTTTGACGCTCATTAATAACCTGGAGACCATTTGCATGAATGCGCTTGCCGAAGCAGAATATTTTTACAAAACATTATAAACCAAGCGGTCTATTGTGGGCAAATCCCTCTATCTTCATATAACGCCATTTAACGATTCGTTTTACCTGTTCAACGAATGCCGGATGGTGTTCCTTTTAGTCAGCCGTAATTTTATATCAAAGAACAATTACAGCCATGACGGTATTAGCATGTCTTGGCAGGCGCTTATCTCGCTGGCTTTATACTGTTTGTTGATTTTTTATATTTTATCGATCGGTTTCCTATCGGTTTTTTCTGAAGCTTTGAACTGAGTGGGAGTTAAACCGGTCATACTTTTAAACTGCGCGGATAAATGAGCGCTGCTACTGTAGCCCATTTTCCACGTAATTTCATTGATATTAAGCTCCCCGTATTCGAGTAATTCTTTCACTTTTTCGATCTTTTGCTGAATAATGAATTTTTCAATGGTTGTATCTTCAGCATCAGAGAACATCCGGCTTAGATAGGCATATTCTTTATTCAAACCTTCCGAAAGGTATTGGGAAAAATTCAGATGGGCATCCGCCAGATCACTGTAGTGTACTTTTTCAATGATCAGGCTTTTGATACGTTCAACAATTCGGTCCTTTTCGTTATCCAGTAATTCAAATCCCAACAATTTAAGCTGAGAGGAAATCAGGCTCAACTGTTCACTGTCGGGTTCTGGCTGAACGGTGGCATTACCAAGACTAACCTCAGTAACGCTCAATCCTGTATTTTCTAACTGTTGCTTAACAACCATAATGCAACGGTCGCAAACCATATTTTTAATATGCAGTATCATGTGTTTAAGTTAAGCAATGTTTTGATTAGATTTCCTCAGCATCTGGTCAAAATGAACCATTTTTTGTAATGGCCGATTATTTGAGCTTAAAGCCAGATCAAGTTTGATTATTGATCTTATCTAATAAGGTGTTTAAGTGTTGCAATTCAATAACGTTTAATCCGGAAAAAGTTTTAAGCCAGGCTTCCATTTTGGGGGCGATACAATGCAGTAAGGAGGTCCCTTCGGTGGTAATAGTAACATAAGTATTCCGCCGGTCATTAGGGTCGGCGGTTTTCTGAATGAGTTGCTTTGCTTCCAGTCTGTCTGTTAACCTTGAAATGTCGGATATCCTGTGTGCTGTACAGCATTTAATATCCCTTAAACGGATTATTTGGCTACATCTTTCCTGTATGCCATACAACACATCATATTGTTCAGGTGAAATATTGAAATTATTTAAGAATTCTGATTGCCAAAAGGCCAGCCAGTCGTTCGTTAGTTTAATTTTAAATAAAACTTCATGGCTAAGACTGCTAAATTTAGTTTTAACTTGATCTTCCTTCATGTTTACTATGTAATTGACTTTGTTTAACTTGCATTAACGGCCCTTACCTTAAAACGGGTAAGCTTCATCTTTTGCTTCTAAAACAGCCTTAGTTGCATTAATCATTACCACTGTATCTTCCGCCAAACGATTTAGCCTGAAAATTATTTCATCATCTACAATTTCTCCGTTTAAATAGTCCTTTTCTTCTACAAAGGCATATTTGGGCACTACAATAGCCTTCATGTAGTTGAGTATTGGCTTCAAATGATGTTCTACCATCAAATAATGCTTTGCAGAACCCGCAGTAGCAACTATGCCAATAACCTTGTCCTTAAAAACATCAATCGGGAGCAGGTCGAAGATATTTTTAAGCGTGCCGGGTATGGAGGCCTGAAAAGTAGGCGTTCCAATAATGTAAGCATCAGCACTCATGATTTTTTCGATCACATTCCTGGTATCATCCTGGTAATCTCTAAAGTCTCTTCCATCACTAAACTGAATCTGATAATCTGCTAAATCTATTAATTCAACTGCTATCTCCGGGTTTTTGTCTTTAATACTTTTTAAAACTTGCTTTACGGCTGTACGGGTTTTTGAACCCACAATAGAGCCTGAAATTCCAACTATTCGCATATTTCTTCCTCCTGTTATTTTATTGTTGCCTTACGAACAGCCGGTGCAACTTTTGTAGCTAATAACTCAATTACCCGTGCTATTTTATCAAATGGAATTCCGCCAAAATCAATTTGTGCTAAAAACCGCTGATGCCCGTACAATTCATATTGATACAAAATTTTATCAATAATTTGTTGGGGACTTCCAACCATCATGGCATTCTTAATATTGGCCGACTCGGCAAATTGAGATTTTGGATAACCACTACCGCGTAATAATTGCCATCCACCATTGAGGTATGGATAATAATCTATCAAAGCTTGTTGAGAATCGTCAGCAATATAACACAAGCTGGTTGTACCAACAGGAAGCGATTTTGAATCATGTCCATATTGGTCTGCCGCGCTACGAAAAGCGTCTATAGTTGGTTTGAATGCGGATGATGCCCCCCCTAAAGTAGCCAACGTCATGGGTGATCCAAAATATCCGGCTTTTATAGCACTGGCCGGCGATCCGCCGACACCTCTCCAAATAGGTAATTTCCCGTTTAATGGCTTTGGATATAATTCGGCGTCTTTCAAAGCCGGACGATATTTGCCGCTCCAGTTAATCGGTTGCGACTCGTTTAATTTTAATAGTAAGTCAAACTTTTCTTCAAAAATATCCTCATAATCCCTCAAATTAACGCCCATCAATTCGTACACACCTACCCGTGATGCCCGCCCGGCAATAATCTCTGCCCTGCCATCAGAAAGCAAATCTAATGTTGAAAATTCTTCATACACCCGTACAGGGTCTGAAGTGCTCAAAACCGTAACACCGCTTGTGATTTTTATTTTTGATGTTGCGTTTGCTATCGCACCGAGTATTACCTGATGCGCCTGGCTAACAAAATATTGTTGATGGCTTTCTCCAAGCGCAAAAACATCCAAACCTGCTTCCTCAGCCAACTTTGCGGCAGCTACAAGCTCTTTGATGCGCTGAGCTTCGGTAATGTATTTTCCTGCTACAACATCCGGCATATAATCGCCTAATGAGTAGAGTCCAATCTCCATTCCTTTGCTTTGATCTATTCTATAATTTTCCATAATTCTCAATTGTTAATATTTTATTCAATGCTATATTTTTGGATGATAGACATTAATGCAGCGCTGAATGATAAAACAAAGCTAAAGCGATGCCAGTACGTGTGCATTGATGTATGGTAAGAAATAAATGCGATTTAATGTTGGCGGTTGGTTATAGTAATTCATTGCCTCATTAATATTGCAAATTATTGCTTGTTTATTTTTATTGATTTTTAACTTCAGACCATCCAGGTCCCAAATTTCCCGTTACTGTAATCCTGATAAGCCTGTTCAATCTCCTCGGATGTATTCATTACAAATGGCCCGGCGGACACCACAGGCTCATTAAACGGAAGAGCATGCCCCAACAATATCGACGCGTCGCTTGTTGCTTCCACCATGATATCTTCCCCGTTATGATTGAATTCTACAAGATGCTGTGCTTTTGAAACCTCACCATTAATAATCAGGTCACCTTTAATCACATAAAAGAAAACATTTTGTTCAGTGGAAATAGATTTTATGAATTTTCCTTTTTCCTTCATGTCTATTTGGTAAAGGCTGATATCGACCAGGGGAGAATATACGCCATTGATGCCTTCCCATTTTCCGGCGATAACTTTTACTGATACCTTCCCGTCATCACTTTTAAAAACAGGTATATCAGCTTGTTGAAGATCACGATAAAAAGGATCGATCATTTTGAACTTCGAAGGCAGATTTACCCACAATTGCAGAATTTCAAGATTGCCGCCCTTTTTTTTAAATTTTTCAGAAGACACCTCTGTATGGATAAGACCCTTACCTGCAGTCATCCATTGAACTCCTCCCGGAAGAATTGTTCCTTCAAAACCGCCGCTGTCTTTGTGATAGATATCACCGTCAATAACAATGGTTACTGTTTCGAAGCCACGATGCGGGTGCGGCCCAAAAGGCAATCCATTGTTGTTTGGCTGATAGAATTGCGGCCCATGATGGTTCAAAAATAAAAATGGATCGAGGTAATCAATGGAGGCCGTCGGAATGACACGATAAGTAATTAGATTCCCGATAGGTTCATAAACTGCCTGATGTTGTTTGGCTATAGTTTTCATTTTTTACTTATTTATATCAAATATTCAATAGACTTCTTTACCGTCTGTTATTCAAAAAAGGTTTTGTACAAAAAGACGGTAAAGAAGTTTATTAGATTTTTTAACGGGTACCTTCCTTAAGGCCCAACAATTGCCATTCCCATCTTAAGCCTTGTCCAAAACCGCCTCCGTGTTCTTCAAATAGTTGCATTACCGGGCCGGCAGTTTTTTCTCTTGCCCAATCACGCTGCAATTCGCTAACATATGCCCAGGTTGTCATTGGGATAGCACCTGCCTGTATCATGCGCTGAACTGCCATATCATGTGCTTCCTGGCTTGCACCACCAGAGGCATCGGTAATTATATAAACTTCGTAACCGTCGGCAAGTGCCGAAATAACAGGCATTGTTAAACACACCTCTGTCCATAACCCTGCCATTACCAGTCTTTTTTTGCCTGTTTCCTTAACCCAATCAGTTACTCGTTCGTCTTCCCATGAATTTAGCGTAGTCCGGTCTATAGGATCCTGCTCTGGATATATATCTTTCACTTCTTTAACAATTTCCTGGCGTTCGGCAAAAGCAGAAGTTAACAACAAGGGTATATCAAAAATTTTAGCGGCTTTTGCAACCGCTGTTGTGTTATTAATAACCGTTGCAGCTTCATGTGAGCGGAGGGTTAGCAGTTGCAGGTACTGATGATCGATCAGTAGCAAAGCGTGATTGTCTGGCGATAATAATGAATTAGTTTTCATAATTTTAATAATTTAATTTTTTACTATCAGATAAATCTGATTGATTAATTTGATAGGACAAAATTACAGGGAAGGGCAATGCCAGTCAATTCCAATAAGGAGGAGAAAAGAACCAATATCACCGAAAAAATAATGCTATTGCTTGTTTTTAAATTCTGAAGGGGTTAACCCGCCAAAATGTTTAAAAAAGCGGCTAAAATGAGAACTGGTATCAAATTTTAGATGATCTGCCACCTCTTTAACGCTATAGTTTGAAAAACTTAACAAGAATTGCGCCTCAAGATACAAACGTTTGTTGATCAAATTCAGGGCGTTCATGCCCGTTTCTTGTTTTACCAGGTCGCTTAGATACTTGGGGGAGAGATGTATCAGATCCGCATATTCCTGTACCGTTCTTTTGTCTAAAAAATGGTCTTCTACCAGTTTTCTGAATTGAACTACCAATTGATACTGCCTTACGGGATGTAAGCTGGTATTCATCAGTATATTTTCACACGCCCTGTTTATAGTATAAATCAACTGAACCATCATTAGCTGAATGATTTGTATATGTAATGACTGGCCGTCCAGATATTCTTGTTCCATCTTTTCATACAAAAGCTTTATAGCACGGTAATGCTTCTCGGGTAAAATGTAAAATGGCGCCTGATCCGGGTTTAATTCAAGTAACGTATCAACGATGCATTCTTTCATAAATACACTTGAAATAAATTCTTTTTTAAAGAATATAATATAAGTTAGCAAGTCATCGCTAGCTTGTTCAAACGAACTAAAGTGCTTAGGAGAACTGATGTGCAGTGACTGTGGTACCACGCGGAAGGTATGGGGGCCTACTGTTTTTAAACAACTACCTTGAATGCACAAAACAATACAATAGTGATCAGTTTTAATAGGCAAGGCTTTTTTTAATCCACCATTACTAGTGATAGCAAAATTATTCGGCGAAAACTCATTCTGGTATTTATCCATTCCAAAATTGAGCAGTGCTTTCTTATCAGCTGACTTGTAATATCTAATGGCCGACGAAATATCCAGAACTATATTTTGGGGATTCATATTACCTTTGATTTACTTAAAATCTTAAAATAAATCAAAGGTAATTTAAAACTAGCTAAATCACAAAGCTTCATATGATACCCCTTGATAAATCAATCTTAAATAGCAAAAACCTGCTATCATAATTTATGATACAGGCTTTTGCCAATCTGATTTGTTAACCTGGCTGGCAGTTCTTGAATCTTTTTATGCCGGAGTCTGAATTGATTGGGGAGCAAGTAAAATACAAAAGCCTGCAATCATTGGATTTGCAGGCTTTGTTTGGTTTTGATACCAAAATGTGCGGAGGTAGTTAGAAATTAAATTAACTAATAAACTTATACTTTTTCTTCTTCGAGATAGCCAAACTTTCCAGAATTTACATCTTCGAACGCTTGATCTATTTCCTCTGCAGTGTTCATTACAAACGGACCTTTATGTAATGCATGTTCATTCAATGGCTTTCCATTTAACACCAAAAACTTTGCTTCTTCAGTAGCGCTAATGTCTACTGTTGTACCTTCGTTTTCAAACAGTACAAATTGTTCTTTACCGGCATTAATACCATTTAGTTCAACCTGTCCGCTTAAAATCAATATACCCATATTATATTCCGCAGGAGCAGTGATCTGTATATTGCCCGCTTTATTAAGAATAACATCTAAAATATTCATCTCGCTATAGGTTTTAACCTGGCTGTATTCGTCGCTATAACTCCCGGCAATTACCCTAACCGCGCCGGCGTTATCATTTAATATTACTGTTTTAATTTCGTCTTTAAGAAGTGTTTGATAATTCGGTTCCACAAATTTATTGGCTTTCGGCAATATGGTCCATATTTGCATCATTTGCAGATATCCCCCTTTCCTCGAAAAACCATCCTCAAAATATTCCTTATGTAAAATGCCCTTTCCGGCTGTCATCCATTGTACATCGCCGGGCCCGATAACGCCGGTATGCCCGGCACTGTCTGCATGTGCTATATAACCCTGATAAACAATGGTTACCGGTTCTATTCCGCGATGCGGGTGTACATTTACGCCACGTTTTTTTTCACTGGGTTCATAATACGTTTCCGGCTGATAGTCGATCATATAAAATGGGCTCATCTTATCGCCAAAATTGTTTCCGTTGGGGAAAATATTTATCACTCCTTAAATGCGTCGCCAACAGCATGTTTGTAATGGCTGTTAAAAACGCCTGCAATTTTCCTTTTCATTATTTGATTGGGATTATTAGTCTTACGATATGTTTTTTGCTATTACAGAGTCGACGCTAGCCTTACCACCGCCGTTTATAAATGTGATAATTGCCAACCCAAATAACAAAATGAAATATTCAAAACCTTCGCCTTTTTGGGATACGGCATACCAATTCATAAAAAAGCCATTATGTATATGGGTACTTAACACTACACCTATAAACTCGCAAATAATACAAAATGCGGCAATGCGCGTTGCAAAACCAAAGATTAATAACAGCGATCCGAAGAACTCTATTATAACAACAAGCAATGCCACAAGCCACGGTAAGCCTGCAGGACCGGTAAGAAAACCCATTGATCCGTTAAAGCCATAACCACCAAACCATCCTAATAATTTTTGCGCACCATGCGGAAAAATTACAATACCTAAAGCAAGCCTTGCTACCAATGCCGAAACATTTTGGGGATTAGTTGAAAATAGTTTTTTCATTTGTCTATTGTTTTTAAGGTTAAATAATCAATGGGATTTCAAAATAATATCCTCAAATTGTAGTATAAGGAACAATGTTATAAAGAAGTTATTTTGAAATATTACACTTAGTTAAGGTATAAAAAATAAATTAGTTTAATTCTCTAATTAATTCTTAATTAGAACACTATCTGCTAAATGATAAAACTAAGCTAAAGCGAAGCCAGCCCTTGTACATTGATGTATGGTAAGAAATGATTTATGGTGCGATTTAAAAATGGCGGGTGGCCAGTTCTTTTCTAACCCTGCTAAGGCTTTCGGGTGTAATGCCGAGGTAGGAGGCAATCATCCATTGAGGAACGCGTAGGGTAAGGTTGGGATATCGCTTGATAAATTCCAGATATCTTGCTTCGGCTGTTGCGCCAAGAAGGGTTTCAATCCTGCTTTGCAAATGCCACACATGGTGTTGCAAAATCACCTCATTCTTTTTATAGAAGCCAGGTAATTCTGCGACATAATCTGTATAATGATGATCCATCACGATTACAGTGGTCTCTTCTATAGCTTCAATAATAAGATTGGAGGGCGCACTAAAATACAGGCTGGCTCTGTCACTGATAATGTTGTTTTCAGGGGCGAATTGAATGATGTGTTGCCTTCCTGTCTCATCTATTGAATAAGAACGAAGTAATCCTTTTTCTACAAAATAAGCATAGCTGCGTGTTTCCCCCAATCGTAACAAAAGATAGTTTTTTGGGACGATCTTAACATTTAGCATGGGGAACAGTTGTTCCAGTTGAGAATCAGTCAACTCCAAATTCTTTTTTAAATATTGCAGAAAATTGAGGTTCATTGCAAGCAGCTTTTTACTATAAAGCTACTCAAAATTTCGTGGTTCTTCTATTTTAGCGTTAGGGAAATATAAAAACTTCAATCAAAGCCAATTAGTTTTTTTCTAAAGACGATTCGATTGCTTCTAAGGGCATATCGGGGTCATATTCAAGTATACCTAACATGGAATATTTTCCTGTTGGAACCGTTTTAGGGATCTCTAATTTAACAAGCCTGGTACCTTCCGGGAAAACAGGAAAGCTCTGTTCTTCCAATTTTATTTCATTACCACTGGCTAAATTGGTTAATACCAGTCTCACCTTACAATCAAGCATAGTCATCCCCGAATTAACCATAGTGAAATCATAAAGATCTTTGTTAACCTTGTTTTGTACCAGTGATATTGCTTTAGCCTCTTTTTTAGTTACGTTGGGTGGGGTTTGGTAAACGTGGATCCCTATGCGGTATATTTCTTTTATAGTAGCTTTCATTTTACCGCCTTTATTATCATCGCCGGTTTGCTCTTTTACATTCTGTATAAATATCATAGCCCACTTCATCTCTTTTGTTGCCATAACATCTGCAGGCACATTTAAAGTAACCCTTACATCACGAGATTTTTGCGGTTCAACTTCTATTACCGGGCTATCAAATGATACCCAGTTGGCGCACGAACGTTTTGTGCTGCCAGGAGTAAAATACCTGTGTTCGCCGGTAGTATCCCTAATCCAGTCGCCAAGGGATAACTGGTAGGCCTGCACTTTGTCTGATAAATTAGTAACAGTTAATATTTGTGTTGCGCTTTGACCAGTGCTCCCGTTAAAACTTAAAATGGTTGGGTTTACATTAATCCGCTGGGCCAAAGTCCTTGCAGACAACAGGATTAAGATTATAAAGCAAAAATATTTACTGTGTTGAATAACTTTCATGTTATATGCTAAAGAATAGTCTAAATATAAGGTGTGTCAAATATATATTATATTTATTATTAATTATTTTAGTTTACACATTGATGTTAGATTACTATTTATTAAATAGATATTTGCTTTGTGGTTTTATATGTTATTAAATAATAGCAGGGCCAAATTGCTTGCTATTACGTTAGGAGTTTAGCAAATGTTTTAAAAACATAAATATGTGGTGTTTTAAATAGCGGTGCCGGCGTATCGTTTGCACTAACTTAAGGTACCTAAATTAATTAAAAATTTAACCTGCAATTTTCACTATTGGTAGTTTAATGTATTATGATCAAACATCTTTGGCTTATTTTTTTATTGTTAATATTTTGTGGCTACTGTGCTATTGCACAACCGTCGCCGCCCAGTCCATGTACTGCATCGGGTAATCCTAACATGTCCATAACTGGCAGTACCTCTTTTACTTTCAGTACTTTAAGTTCCTTTAATAGTTCGCAAAGTTCAAATGCCATTCAAATTACATTAAAGTCTAAAAACACGCCTTATACTTTATATATAGCCGGTGTGGTAACTGCATTGGCGGGCTCATCAACCAATACAGTTATTCCTATAAATACCTTTACAGCGGCCGCATCTACCCATGGGTCTGCGCCCGCAACAGTAACTCTTTCAAATTCGTATTTGCCCATTGCTGCTAATACGGGAACTACAGCTAATAATACGGTAACGCAAACTGTTACTATTACACTAAATCCTACTGTGGGAGGCACTAGTGCAATGAATAAATTTACACAAGCCCCCGGAACACACACGCTTACACTCTATTTTTACATTTGTAATTAAAAAGTATGATCATCCGGAAATCCTGTTTAATTACATTACTCCTTTTCGGAGTATTCAACATAAATGCTTTGGCGCAAACTGTTTTTTTATCACAACCCGTAAATATCACAGTGCCAACCGTACTAGACCTTACAACTACTGCCGGCGGGTTAAATAATGTTAATTTCAACACAACAGCTTTGCTTGATAACGGCATTACACTTACCAATGCCACTACTTTTACATATAGCTCCAACAAGGCATGGTACGTTACAATTAAGGCCGCTTCGGCAAATTTTTCAGGGTCATCATCAACGCCAATGCCGGCTTCGGTCATTCAGTACAGGCTTAATGGGTCTGGCGGATCTTTTACTGCGCTTTCTGCTACAGCCGCATCATTAACCGGAACAACCGGTACCAAGAATACGCGGGGAACTTCAACCATCGGCGTCGATTTCTTTTTGAACCCTGGATACGTTTATGCCCCGGCGACCGATTATACCATTACCATCAACTACACCATCAGTAATCTGTAATTAGTAATAAACGCGTTTAGTTTTTTGAAAAGAAGCACAGCGACAGGTTCCAACCTGTGTCAGCTCTACACGTTATATCTGAAAACCTGTGGCGGTAAAAAATGTAAGGTTTGGTTTTTTACTTTCCATCATAAAGTATATATAATATTTCTTATTGATTACATATAATAGTGCGTAATAAGCAATCATGGGGTGTAACTAATTGCTTATATTTCCCCATATTGAGAATATTTATCAGGCTTTACTCAATGTGGTATCAATTGGATATAGTTATAAATTATATATAATTTATATATAAAACACCTATAAATATCAGGTATAACAGTCTTTAATATTTATTGGCTTTGTTGTTGTTTATACGGTTATATCTATAATTTATTTAAAAGAAATATTGATATGAAAAAGACACTGTTACTTTCAGCACTGATGCTAGCCTTAGGAATATCTACCAAGGTTTGTGCTCAAATAGGTACACCTACGCCAACTGCTACAATGGCTGTTCAAATTTCGCAGGTACTTGATCTGAAAGTTACCACCGGTACGGCCCTTACTTTTAATTTTAACAGTATAGCACTGCTGGATGCTGGCATCACGCAAACAAGCGCAGCAACACTTACCTACAGATCCAATCAACCCTGGTATATTAATATCGCGGCAAACTCAGCAAACTTTTCAGGTTCGTCAACCACCCTTATGCCTGCTTCAGTTATCAATTACAGGCTTACCGGAGGATCAACGTTTACACCTTTATCAACAACCGCTACTTCATTAACCGGGAGCACAAGTTCAAAAAATGCAAGAGGTACCGGAACCGTAGCGGTTGATTTCTTATTGAACCCCGGATACGTTTATGCACCGGCGACCGATTACAGCATGACAGTTACTTATACTATAACAACATTATAAAATATATTAACCAGTAAAAATTAAAATTATGAGAAAGTTCCTTTTAGCCGGCTCAATGATAGCTGCATTATTTATCCTAAGCGCATCGTTTGCAAAAGCGCAAGTAACTGTTATACCAAATGGCACCAATATTCCAGCTGGTGGCAGCGGGGTTGGTACACCTGCTCAAACTGCAAATGTTACCACAACTATAGCTACAATTTTAGATTTGGCTGTAACAACAGGGGCAACAGTTCCTATCAACTTCCCTGATATCAACTCACTTGATAATGGTGTTACTGTATCCGGCGCTGTGAGCTTAACTTTCAGGTCGAATTTGCCTTGGTTTGTTAACGTGGCTGCTAATACTACAAATTTTACAGGCGGTGATGCAAATACTCCAATGCCATCAACTATACTATCATACAGATTAGGTAATACTGTTACTTACATTCCCTTTACTACTACAGCATCATCAGTAGTAGGTATAACAGGTGCTAAAGCTGCAAGAGGGGCAGGTACAATAGGTGTAGATTACTATATGAACCCACGTTATGATTTTGGCCCGGGTAATTATGCAATTAGCTTGACATATACCATAAGCAATTTATAATTACCATAAATAATCTATAATTACAGTTAAAAATAATTGATTATGAAAAAGACATTATTTACCCTTGTAATTGTTTTAATAGCATGTGTTATTGTTAAGGCACAATCGGCTACTGCTACCAGTATAGTTACTGCCAAAATACCGGTTGCAATGCAGGTGGCTGTGACTGATGGTGCCGTAGTTAACTTTGATTTCACCGGGCAGACAGCATCCCTTACTACCGGGATACAACAACTGAATGCAGTTATTTTAACCTACAGCAGTAACACGCCCTGGTACATCAACATTAACGCCACAACGCCAAATTTTAGCGGCGGGAGCCTAAGTGCCCCTATGCCATCTTCAGTACTACAGTTTAGAAATAACGCTGGTGGTACCTATGCTCCCCTGGGAACTACGCCATTATCATTAAAAGGCACAACCGGGGCAAAAATACCGCCCGGAGCTAGTACGCTTGGTATAGACATAAAAATGGTGCCCGGTAACACAGTTATACCGGCAACAGACTACACTATAGGCATCATGTACACACTAAGCTGTCTTTAGAGGGCTTAAACTTAGTATTGTGGCTTGCTCCTAAGGGCAAGCCTTTTTTGTTCTAATATAATATCGCCTATATTCACAGTAAAATGGTGCTGATATTAATTTTTAATTTGTAAATTTCGTGAAATACCTAGCTATTAATACTTTATGCGAATTAAGTGCAGACGATCCAAAGTAGAGATACAAGAACCAATAATTATAAAGTGTTAAGAAAAATAAGTGCAGCGCTCTTTTATATAACATGAAAAAGACAATCTTCAAAAGCTGCTTTTTCCTTTTTTGTATTGATTCACCTAAACTTGTAAAAGTTCTACTCGCAATTTGCTTTTTTGTTACATTGTCAACTGAAATAGCTGTGGCGCAGGCAAATCATGATTTTAGGGTGGTTTTTATGAAAGACACCCTGTATCAAACGGGCAATTCTTTTAGTTTCAACCGGGTTACCATTACTAATATCTCTTCTATTAAGCAAGCAATTGGCTTAGATCTGACCGTGCCGGAGAATTGGCAAACATTATTTGATAACCATAAAATATTTCAGCTCGGGCCAAATGAAACATTGGAGTTACCCATCCGCGTGGCAGCATCTTACAGGGCGTTGAGCAATAAATTATACCCTGTAATCTTAACTATAAATAATAGCGCTATTGGTGCTAAAACCGATTATCATTATTTCGCAAAAGTGATGGCTAATGCAAACTGGCGCGCCGCATTAATCAATGCTGATGTTAAGCTAGACCGGATCAACAAAGAAACTTATTTCCAGTTCAGAATTTCAAATACAGGGAACGTGACGCAGCAGTTTGATATAAACTACAAAACAGGTTTAAACCTTACTGTAGCTAAACGTAATAACCATATAAGTTTGCAGGCCGGCAGAGATACAATAATAAGGGTGGGTATCATCGTACAAAAAAAATACCTGCAGGAGTTTAAACCGCAGAATGTGGAAATAGAGATCAGCACTAAGGATAAAAACCAGCAAACCTTTATCCAGCACGTATACAGTAACAATACTGTCTTTTTTGAAAATCCATCGGGTTGGTATACCGCGCCGCTTAGTGTTGAACTGGTTTCTCAAAACTTTAGTAATAAGCAACAGAAAATAAATTATATTAACAGCTCGGGCATCGTATTCCTGGAGAATCAGCGATCCCTTTCTTTTAATTTTCGCTCAGATAATTTTTATACAGAAAATAATGGCGCATCAAACCGGTATTATAATGTCAATTACGCTACAAAGCATTGGAGAGTATCAATAGGAGACCAAACCGAATTTAGCGCTTTTTTAATTGATGGATTTGGGGCAAGAATAGCATATAAAGCCGATAATGGTTACCAAATTGAAGCCGTAGCAGTAAAGAGTCGTGTGGGCAATGCTGATCAGTTTAATTTACGACAAGAATATCTGCTAAATAAATCATCAGGAATAATTAACAATACCGTTTTAAATTTTGATATACAGCAAAAGGAAAATAGCATTTTAAATATTACGGAATATGATAAAGCCTTTGGAAAAGCTGGGCAATTAGCAATTTTAGGCGGATACGGCTGGAATTCTATTAATCAGCCGACATTAACCGCCAATAATACAGGAGCTACAGCCGGCCTTCGTTATAATTACAATTCTCCGATATTTGCCATCAGAACTGACAATAATATTAGCGGCCGCAATTTTCCGGGCCTCGAACGCGGGGTTTCCCGTTCTTCAAACGAATTGCGGTTTATAACGGGTAAATTCTTTTTCGGCGGCATAACTGAATATAATTCCCGCTCGGTAACTTTACCCGACTCCAACAAAATGCTTTCTTTATTTGGGGGAACAACCACAGAATATGGCTTGCGGACCGGGTTTATAAACGGTAGAAGCAGCCTTACCGTTACGGCGTCAATTGTAAATCAATTGCAGGATAGTTTAACAAATATTCCATTTAAATCCAACAAACTGAATATAACCACTGGCTTTGGTTTGCTTAAGAACCTGAATTTTTCTTTAACAGAAAGCGTATCCCGGAGTTTTGCCCAAGGTAGTAACTACATAAAACCAATCGACGCCATCGCGGCATTCGGAACGCTGCAAACCAGAAACAGCGGTGTAAACTTCAGATTGGATAACGGCCCTACCTATTATTCAGATCTGTTTAATTACGTTAGAACAGGAATAAAAACTAACCGTTTTCAAGTCTCGCCGTATGTTGAGCAGGATTTTTTTAAATCTGTACTTACTACGAGAGTGGAGGTGGATTATATCAATGATATTGGTAATCAACTAAAATCATACGGGGCGCGTCTTGATCTGAACATAAATTTAGTAAAAAGCGGTGTATATATCCGCTTTTATGGGAACCGTAATTTTAGCAGAGAGAATAATTTGAATTCCCTGAACGTGAGCATCCGCAAAACGTTTGATCTGCCTTTGATTGGGTTAAGAAAGTATAGCACTTTAAAAGTTATCCTCTTTAAAGATAATAATGGCAACAATATTTATGATTTAGGAGATGAGCCGGTAAATGCGGCAAATATCAGAATAGGCGACCAATATTTTATCACCAACAAGCTTGGCGAGGCTTATTATAAAAATATTAAACCGAAGATCTATTCTATTGATTTGGGCCAGGTAACAAATTTAAAGGGTTGGATAGCCAAAAAAGGGTATAACCAGCAAATCAATTTTGATAAGAGTCAGGATTGGTATATTGGATACGAAAGAAGCAGATTTTTATCCGGGAGTTTAAATCTTGTTAAAGATCCGTTGAGTAAACTGGAGTTTAGTCCTTCAAATATTCGCATTACTGCCATTAGTTCAAAAGGGGAGTCGTATTCAACATTAACAGATGAGAATGGTGCGTTTTTTTTAAATCTGCCTGCCGATACTTATTTAGTACAAATTAATGCAAATGTATTTACCGAAGAGTTTCGTGTGCTACGCGAAAATTTAAACGCCGATCTGACAACTAAAAGCGAAGAAGCCCTGGTTTTTGAAGTCAGGGAACGCAAACGGACCATAAATATCCGCAAAAATAAAAGCAACTGAGTATAGTTTATTTTGATGATGTAAAGAAAATTAGGGCGTTGCAATTAGGTAATAATTTAAATTTCTTGTTTCAATTTCCAATTGAAACAATGCGCAACCAAGAGAGGGAAACTAGTGGGAGCGGGGCTACAGCAGCACGGGGGTGGAAATTTTAATAATAATATTTGAAACAATATTATTATATTTTATATTCTACTATAATGTTGCAGCTATCTAAGTATGCAAAAAATATAAACAATGATAGGGAAATGGCTTTCCAAGTTAGGCGCAATTTCGTTGTCCCTGGTTTCTTTATTGCCTTTTTGGCTTTTATACGTTGTATCCGATATTTTATTCATATTTCTTTATTATATATTTAGCTATCGCAAAGCGGTAGTGCGTGAAAACCTGCGGAACGCCTTTCCCGAAAAATCAGAAATGGAACGCCTGATTATTGAGCGAAAGTATTTTGAATACCTGGCCGACCTGGCGATGGAAACGATCAAGTGCATCAGTATTTCAAAAAAAGAAGTACAACGCCGCATGGTTCCGACTAACCCAGAATTAATGCAATATTATTTTAGCAAGGGAAAAAGTATTATTGCCGCGGCCGGTCATTATTGTAACTGGGAAATGGCCACTTTAAGCTTTGGTTTTTTGACCGACAAACGGAGGGTAATTGTTTATAAAACACAATCGAATATTGTTTTTAATGATTTTTTTAACCGGACGCGTTCCCGGTTTGGGGCAACCATGGTTGCCATGAAACAAGCCCTGCGGAAAATGATCGAACATAAAAATGAATTAACCTTTACTGTGCTGGTGTCTGATCAAACACCTGCCAGTAGTGAAGTTAACTATTTTACCATGTTCCTTAATCAGCCCACAGCTGTATTCCTGGGCATTGAAAAGCTTACTAAAGTGATAGACTGCGTGGTAATATTTTATAGAATAGATTATATAAAAAGAGGATATTATACTTATACCTTAGTGCCTTTGGTTGAAAATCCAAAACAAACTAAGCCTTATGAGATTACCAATATTCATGTAAGATACCTTGAAACTTTAATTAGGGAGAAACCGCAATATTGGTTATGGTCGCACAGGAGATGGAAAAAAAAGCCGGAGATTGCAATATAAATGTACACCATGCAAAGTTCGTTGTGTAAATCTTATAAGATTTATCTTTCGTAACTAAATATATTTTAGGTTACTACCAATAAAATAACCGCCCAAACAGCTATAAAGAAGAATCCAGCAAAAACTTCATTCTTATTTTTTTTAAGCGTCTTAGTTATAAAAGTTATATAAAACACCCAGCCTAAAAAAATGATAGCCATAATTGGCGCCATCAATACTCTCATAATGTTTTAATTGAAAGTATAAAGTTAAATATTATTCTCTTTATATTTCAAAAATAAAATTTGCGAGTTCTACGGATAAGATTTTTAGAGGAAACCTTATGAGATTACCAATATTCATGTAAGATACCTGGAAACTTTGATCAGGGAGAAACCACAATATTGGTTATGGTCGCACAGGAGATGGAAAAAAAAGCCGGAGATTGCAATATAAATGTACACCATGCAAAGTTCGTTGTGTAAATCATAGGAGATTTCTCTCTCGTACCTCATTCGAAATGACATGGAGTTGGTATTAGTATTCTTCAACTTTTGTACTGTTTCATGGTGTTTCATTAATTTGTGAAACAGCACCCAATAAAAAAGGAGCATTTTTTATGCTCCTTTTTATGTCAGTAAAATTTAACGGCTATACCAGATTATTTTTAATATAGTCAAAGCTCTGCTTAATACTTGCAAACGGATCGCCGGGAGTTTTATCTTGTTCAACAAAGAAATATTTCATTCCTGCTTTATCGGCATGTGTGAATATTTTCTTGAAATCAATTATGCCGTTTCCAACTTCGGTAAAGTTGGCTTTGGGTGTGTTATCCATATCCTTAACATGAAATAACGGGAACCTGCCCGGATTTTCATTAATTAACGCGATAGGATCCTGCTTAGCTTTAGTAACCCAATACAGATCCATTTCCATTTTAACCGCGTCTTTGTCTGTATTTTTCAATAGCGTTTCATAAGGATATTTTCCATCCTGCTGTATAAATTCAAAGTCATGATTATGATAGCAGAATTGTATGCCTGCTTTTTTACATTTCTCGCCAGCAGTATTAAAATCATCAGCCAGTTTTTTGTAATGGTCTAAACTACCTCTTTCCGGGTTTGAAAGATAGGCACAAACCATGTATTTCAAGCCAATTTCGTGCGCATCTTCAACAGCTTTATCCCAGCCATGCAGCATGGTACCGGGGGTGTCTTTTCCATTAGTTTGTTCTTCGCCAAGGCGATAATGGCTGCTTAACATTACCAGGCCATTTTGTTTAAGCACTTTGCTGAAGGATTTAGTATCCATACCATAAAATTTCTCATCGCCGGTATAGGTTGCGCCTTCAACAGAGTTGTAACCTACCTGCGCTACTTTTGCAAGCGCGGCGGCAGGGTCAGCCTGCATGGCATCTCTAACCGTGTATAGTTGCAGGCCTATGTATTTTTTATCATAAGCAAATAAGCGTGGTGCTGCCAAAAGCCCGGCAGAAAGCACAGCCGAGGTCTTAACGAATGAACGTCTTGATATCATAATATTTATTTTTTGGTTTAAATGGGTAGCGTAAAAGCTACACTAAGATATAATAAAACGACTGAACGTGTACTGGTTAACCGATTTATTTTTTTTATTCATATAATACCTATAAAAACAAAAGCCAATCAATTTTTGATTGGCTTTTGTTTTTATTATGCTTTACCTGATCATTATTACCGGCAATATTATTTTAGAGCTATTATGATAAACGTTAATGGTTTCTTTTACAAAGTCAGTATCCTTAGCTTTGTTAATGTCAACAAACTGCTGCGGGTTCCTGTCAGTAAGGGGGAACCAGGAGCTTTGTATCTGTATCATCAATTTATGCCCTTTTTTAAAAGTATGGGCAACATCCGGCAAAGTAAATTTCACTTGTGTAGGCTTGCCCGGTACAAATGGCTGGGGTGCCGAAAAACTGTCGCGAAACTTGCCGCGCATAATTTCTGCCCGTACCAGCATCTGGTAACCGCCCATTGGATATTTGGTAACAGGGTCAACCGGCGTATTTTCCGGGAACACATCTATCAGCTTTACTACAAAATCAGCGTCAGTACTTGATAAACTAACCAACAGGTCGGCAACTATTGGGCCGGCTAAAGTTATATCATCTGTTAATAGGCCTGTATCATAAACCAGTACATCCGCGCGGCGTGCCGCAAAGCGCTGGTCATCATCCATGTATTCGCGGGTACGCTTTGAGTGCACTTTTTCGGTATAGGGAACAGGTTTGGCCGGATCGCTAATATAGCTGTCGAATGTAGGTTTTTGAGTTGTTGAGGCCTCAAATGATAGCTTTCCATTTTCTTTCAGGTAGATGGGGGTTGGTTTAATATCAGCCAACGGCCATTGCGAAAAACTGCGCCATTTATCCTCACCCGAAAAAAAGATGGTCACTTTGCTTAAGTTGTCGGTACCTTTTCTTTTGAGGTAGTAATTAAAAAATGGCACCTCCATATCCTGGTAATAAGTTGCGGTATTGCTGCCAAACTGCACATTTCCTAAATGCGTGCCATCATTACTGGCCCATTGCCCGTGGTACCAGGGGCCAATTACCAGTTTGCTATTGGTTTGGGGGCTTTGCTTTATTAACGCTTTGTAAGTGTTCCAGGCGCCATAACCATCTTCGGCATCAAATAGTCCGCCTGTTATTAACATAGCTGGTTTTACGTCTTTCATGCCCGTCCTGGCATCGCGTGCCTTCCACCAGGCATCCAAATTTGGATGGTTCATCATATCACTCCAAAACTTCATGGTATCGCCACTCAATTTGGTAAAGTTTGGCATAGCGCCCATTTTTAAATAATAATTATAGTTATCCTGATCGGTAATACGGAACCCCCTTCGTCCTTTGGTTGAAGGCGTTCCGCTTGGCGCGCTAAAACCGCCAGCCACATGGAAATCAAAAGCATCCATCAACATTAAAACACCGTTATGATGGTCGTCGTCACCAAAAAAACGATCAGTAACCGGTGCCTGCGGACTAACCGCTTTTAAAGCCGGATGTCCGCTCAAAGCAACCATAGTAGCATAAAACCCCGGAAACGAAATACCGATAGCGCCCACATTGCCATTATTATTATCTACATTTTTTAACAGCCAGTCGATAGTGTCATAACTGTCGCTTGCCTCGTCAATATCTTTGTTGGTCTTTTTATTTGGATTTAAGGGCCTTACCACTTCAAATATACCTTCGCTCATATATTTCCCCCGGATATCCTGGTTAACCAGAACATAACCCTCTCTGCAATATTTCATCATATAACTTCGCCAGTAAGCTTTATACACGTTGCCGTAAGGTGCAATAGAATAGGGGGTGCGGGTGATTAATATAGGGTGCTTTTCTGACTGATCTTTAGGCTGGTAAATGGATGTAAAAAGCTTTACACCATCGCGCATGGGGATAGAGACCTCCTTTTTGATATAATTATTTACAAACCATGTAGAATCTGCATTTTGAGCAAAAACTCCAATAGGAAAAAAGGTAATGATAAGGAAGGCTAATTTTTTCATTGTGAAATAGAAATACGTTAAATGTAAATATATTGAATTTCAATTAGCCAGAGAAACAAAAAAACCCGATCAAATTGACCGGGTTAATGCAGTGCGGAAAATCAATTTGAATGATCCGGATTTTTTAATTCCGTTAGATTTTATTCATTAGAGCACTTTTAAGATAGCTTGCTGATAATCAATAAGCTATTAGGCGAAAAAATAATTGCTATATTATCGAATTGAGTGAACTAGTTAACTAATAAATGTTAATGATCACTTGTAATAGCCTTCTTCTTTCGCTGTTTGTTCACGCTATGGCTCCTCAGAAAGTTATAGGTAAATGAAAGACCCATATATTGTGCGTTCCTGCTGTCATTTGTACCATCAAAGAAACAATAACCCTGTGTGACCGCTATGGCTATATTTTCTGAAATATTGAAGTTAATGCTATTGCAAATCTCTGTCATCATACTTTGTTTGGCCCCAAATACATACCCGGCGCCTAAACACAAGCCCTCGGCGAACCTGCCTTTGGAAAAAATATTAATGGTCGGCCTGAACTCAATATATTGGGTGGTATCTCCGTGTAGGATATTGATCTTTCCGGTCGCCAACCCTATATCAAAAATACCGTAAGTACGGCCAAACTCTATCGTCGGCGAAAAGCGCCTGCCAAAACCACCTTTAGTGTTCACAAAAGCGTTTGTATTTATAGAAAGATAGTAATAGCGGGGTTCTTTATTTTCTTTTGTAGTATCAGATTCTGTGACCGAATCTTTGTGCATTGGTTTGGGGCCCGGATGGACGATTATCGCTCTCCCAATCGTAGGGGCTACCGATGGATTTTGTGCAAATACACAAATTGAAGATAGTATTAATATAAGGGTAAATAATTTTTCCATAATTGTTTATACAAGATTACAGCCCTTAATGTTTTATCGCCATGGACAATAAAAACAGACCTAAAGGTGTGAACGCAATTTCAGCGGAACAGTAACAAAAGTCTTCCCTCAACTTACCTTGAATTAAACCGCTGCGATCGCCACCATGCCGAGCAGGACTTTAAAACAAATGTGGAAGCAAAAAAGGAAATAGAGCAATTACTGAAGAAACTTAATTCGATTGAAATAGATAAGTTGGATAAGATCCTCGAGTTATTGCAGGAAAAAGAGGTTAAACAAAAATAGCAGGTTGATTAAAACGCTCCCTTCTAAACCCTAAAAACAAAAACCCTCTCTAAATTTCTTTAAAGAGGGTTTTCTCATTTTGTGCGGAAGAAGGGACTCGAACTCCCACGCCGTGAATTCTATAATATTATTTAATTCTCCCCCGCCCGTTCAAGCGTATTCCGATAGAATGCAAACAGCCAAGAGCGTCCGCGCTCCTGACGGGCATCGGTTAAGCGTGGGACGCTTAACCGGGCGGGGGGGGGGACATATTTTTCAGAGTAGCCAATTATAAAAGGTCTAAATGAAGTTGTGTGGCTTGTCAAGAGTTTACGCGATGCAAAGTACATACTTATACCCTTATAAGTGAAAGTATTTGCCTTGAAACTGGCGGGAGAAGTTTTATTAAAATGGGTATCGGTTAAGCATGGTTGCTTAATCGGGGAGAAAGTAAGCGGTGTGTTTCAGCTATTGGGTGAGATCAACCGCTGATATCCCTTCAAAAATATCGTAGAATCCAGCCCATAGCTGGTGTTATTCCGCCTATCAACAGACAAAGCCCGATGCTTTCACATCAGGCTTTGTACCCAGCGCCGGAGTCGAACCGGCAAGTTTATCACAAGTCTTTGAGGCTGGCA
This sequence comes from Mucilaginibacter sp., assembly GCF_028287845.1. Classification (GTDB taxonomy): domain Bacteria; phylum Bacteroidota; class Bacteroidia; order Sphingobacteriales; family Sphingobacteriaceae; genus Mucilaginibacter. The sequence continues at coordinate 18,021 of NZ_JAQBOW010000099.1, read as the reverse complement.
TTCCTGCCAATCTCTAACTATGGGTTATCTCTTAATCTACGTATCTCTTCAAGTGCCAATACATCAATTTGATCTTTTGGGCGGTTAACTATTTTTTTATTTTCAATTAACTGGTTAATATGCAGGAACGGGACACTGACGTTTTCAATATCTGCAACCGAAGCCATTTGTAAGCATTCATCAAAAGTATAACCCTCAAGGCCCTTCATATCAATTAAAATATCTAAGCGCATGTTATTATTTAAATGAAAGTCTGTCCAGCCGGGTACAAATTGCATATGCTCCAGCATCGGGAAATCGCCCATATCACAAGCTATAAAAGCCTTACGCAACATCTGCCTGTTTGTTAAGCTATCTTTTATCCAAATATCCAGATCGCCGGTAAATCGTTGATAGCCATGTAAATTTATGGCATAACCTCCAACCAGTATATATTGTACACTGTTATCCTGAAGAGCCTTCCAGAAATTTAATATTTCTTCATCAAAAATATCCACAAATTATTTGCTGATAAAGGGTTTATGAGTTATAGTAGCCTTATTCATGGTTTGTTGAATTTTGTATAGCCGGGTAGCCATTTCAAAGCGTTCTTTATAACTTCTCTTTAACCCCTCTTTCAATAGATCAAGTTCAGCCTTATCAAATCCTTGCTTTTGTTTGTCCATGATATAATAACCTTATCAAATTTATGTAAAAGATGCGAAATAACAAAGTTGTTGTAAGCTTACCATTGTGGAGACCACTTTAATAAAAAAAGCCGTTACTTGTTCAGTAACGGCTTTTTTTGTGCGGAAGAAGGGACTCGAACCCCCACGCCGTGAAGCGCCAGATCCTAAGTCTGGTGCGGCTACCAATTACGCCACTTCCGCAGTTAGGATTTTTTAAGAGTGGCAAAGATAGATTAAATTGACAGAATATGAAAAGTAATTTATCTTTTTGTTGATTGGGTGAATGGTTTACTGGGTGAGTGGTTGAAAATGAATTAATTAATTTAACAGAAGTTAAGTGCAGAAAAAGTTATGCCCCAGCGGGGCTACCTATTTGTAGCTACATAAATATTATGTTGTATGCCCCATTAGGGGCTACCCAAATTGGAATGGGTAACCCCTGGCGGGGCACATTTTTACGTTTATTATATTGTGCTACAAATAGGTAGCCCCGATGGGGCATATTAAATTGAACTCACGTTAACTCAACTTTATTGTCTAATTATTCTTCCGACAAGTTCCGTGAAATAATCCGGCGCATGTAATAACCTGTTTCCATACCAGGAAAACAGCTCGCCATCAACCAATATTATCTGTGAATTGGGTAACATTGATTTAAACTCATCTATATGTTTTTGGGTAAACGGATAAGGTTCTGATGATAGTAATACTACATCCGGCTTTGTATCGATAAGCATTTCGGACGTTACTTCGGGATAACGGCCCTCATCGAAAGCATTTATTAAACCACATTTTTGCAGCATATCATCAATAAACGTATACTTCCCTGCTACCATGTACGGCTTGCGCCATATCAAATAAGCCACACTTAAATTTTTTGGCCGAATTGCCAACTGACTAAATAGTCGACTAACTTTTGCTGTTAATATTTGTGCTTCTTTTTGGCGATTGACCAACTCGCCTACTTTCGTTATCATATCCAAAGCTTCATCCAAATTACTAATGTCACTTATCCAAATCGGGCAAATGGTCATCAGTTCTTCTATCTGCGATTGCTCGTTTTCTTCTTTATTGGCGATGATAAGATCGGGTTTTAACTCCTTTATCAGTTTGATATTTAACTGCTTGGTACCGCCAACTTTGGTGGTGGTTTTAAATTTATTGCCGGGATGGATACAAAATTTGGTTATACCAATAACCTCTTTATCTAATCCTAAATAAAAAAGCAATTCGGTTTGTGAGGGTACTACAGAAATTATTCCTTTTGGAACTGAGGGTAAGTTTACCTCGCGGTTTAGCTGATCGTAAAATACAGCCATGATGTGTTACTGATTATATATTTGATAAACACCGGCCAATTTCCTGTTTTTACCTACCAGTACATTGGTTATTTTCTTTTCCATCATCAATATTTCCACCTGGCCAATAAACTCATCAGCATCAATAATTATTGGGTTAGCGGTCATCATATCCGTAACAGATAGTTGAGCTATATCCTGATTTTTTAACAGGGCCCTGCGCAGGTCGCCATCGGTAATAATACCTTCTATATGATCTTTAGTACCCACAATTACCATCCCTAACTTACCTTCAGACATGCTTAGCAATACATCGGTAAAAGAAGCGTCCTTGTGTATAAATGGTAAATTATCAACCCGCATCAAATCTTTTATTCTTGTTAATAATTTACGCCCCAGGCTGCCGCCGGGATGAAAGCGTGCAAAATCTTCTTCCTGAAAATTACGCGATTCCATCAATGCTATAGCCAAAGCATCGCCCATAACCAACGCTGCCGTAGTTGATGAAGTTGGCGCCAAAGCAAGCGGGCAAGCTTCGCGGGTAATTTTTATGTTTAGATGATGGTTGCTGTTTTTAGCAATAGTTGAGTTTGGATTGCCGGTAATGCTTATTATCAGGTTCTTGTTCCACTTTAAAAACGGGATAACTTTAAGCACCTCATCAGTCTCGCCCGAATAGGATATGAGTATAGCCGTATCCTGCGCACCAACAATACCCAAATCGCCATGAAATGCGTCGCCGGGATGCAAAAAGAAACCTGGCGTGCCTGTGCTTGATAAAGTAGCGGCTATTTTTTTACCGATAAGGCCCGATTTGCCCACACCAATAACTATAACTTTGCCCGTGCTATTTAATATAGCCTGTACAACAGCGGTAAAAGTATCATCAATTAAACCTGCAACCTGCTGCAATGATTCTATTTCAACATCAAAAACCCTTTTGGCAATATCTTTCATTAGTTGTGTTATACGTTTTACGCAATACGTTATTGTGTTCAGTCAGGATTTAAGGTATTGTTTGTTTCACCAATAAATCTTGTTTCATTTTGTTTCACCACTTAAAAATCAGCCAATTTGCAACAACTTGATTATCAATAAAACATATTAAAACTAGCTATAAAAATACAGACGAATAAGTTGTTACATTTTGTTACATCACTTTTTCGCAATATGCTTGTTTTCAATAAGTTAATCAAAAATCTTGTTTCACTTGTTACATTTTGTTTCACTATTTCGTGAAACAAGTTATCCTATCAACGGTTTAATTACTTCTTCCAACTCATGCAGCTTCACCATATTAGGCCCGTCGCTTAAAGCATTATCCGGATCAGGGTGCGCTTCCAAGAAATACCCATCGGCACCAAAAGCTTTGGCAGCCAAAGCCATCATAGGTACAAAGGTACGATCGCCACCAGTTTTACCCCCCGCACCGCCCGGGCGCTGTACAGAATGCGTACAGTCCATACAAACAGGATAACCAAAACCTTTCATATCATATATATTCCTAAAATCTACCGCAAGGTTATTGTAACCGTACATATTACCACGTTCGGTTAAAATTACCTGTGTATTACCTGCTTCAACAACCTTTTGAGCCGGGTAAAACATATCCTGCCCCGATAGAAACTGTGCTTTTTTAACATTTACAACCTTGCCGGTTTTTGCAGCCGCAACCAGTAAATCTGTTTGGCGGCATAAAAACGCGGGTATCTGTAAAATATCAACAACTTCGGCAGCAATGGCGGCCTGGTATGGTTCGTGTATATCGGTAGTAACGGGCAGATTAAATTTCTCTTTTATCTTCTGTAGCATTTCCATACCCTTTTCAATACCGGGTCCACGGTACGAGTGTATGGAAGTACGGTTAGCCTTATCAAAAGATGATTTAAATATTACGGTGATTGGATATTTCTGCCCTATTTGGGCAACTTTATCAGCAACGGTATAAAGCAGTTCCTGATTTTCCATTACGCACGGACCCAATATAAAAAATGGCTTCTGCTGTATCTGTTCAAACAATGTCATGCAACAAAGATGAGAAATTTTATCTTATAGACGCAAATTGCACAAATTTACAGGTACGAAATACACGAATTGATTATCTCCTCAATAATTCATGCAATTCAACTAAATTTGCAATTAAATTATTATGAATTATTTTGACTTTTACGCCATACCCGAATCATTTAACCCAGATCAGGCTTTCCTAAAAAAGAAGTTTTACGAGTTAAGTAAACAATATCATCCCGATTTTTATGCGAACGAAGATGAAGCGAAACAGCAGGAAATACTGGAGCTATCTACCTTAAATAATAAAGCATATCAAACACTTTCTAACCCTAATAAGCGGTTGGAATATATACTAAGGCTGCATGAACTTGTTTTCGAGGGGGCAAAACCACAGCTTCCCGCAGATTTTTTAATGGAGATGATGGATATTAACGAACGTTTAATGGAGGTAGATAATGCCGCAGAATTGGGGCATATAACCGCGGAAGTGCTTGCTGTTGAAAGTGATATAGATGAAGGCTTATCAGCCTTAACTAATGATTATGAGCAGTTAGATGATACTGCTAAAGAAAGCCGTTTGAATGATATTGCAAATATTTATTATCGGCAAAAATATCTGTTGCGAATTAAGGAGAGTTTAAATACATTTGCGTCCCGCTTCTGAGGACTTAAATCCACCCTCGGATAAAAGCAAGCCCAGCTGGCGGAATTGGTAGACGCGCTGGTCTCAAACACCTGTGGGAAACCGTGCCGGTTCGACTCCGGCGCTGGGTACAAAGCCTTCCTGATACATCAGGAGGGCTTTGTTGGTTATATGAGATACCTTAATTGGTATATATTATTGATAAAAGGAACATCCTTCGGGTATTGATTTTTGTGGAGAAATATCAGGTTTTTAAAGTATATTTCTATTTTGCTATAGATTAAGCAGTTAACGCGGTGTAAATGATTTTAACCTAATATTTAAATTTTGTTTTATTTAATAATGCAAATAAAATGCAATATCCAGCCATTAACAACGTATTAATATACATATAAAGTTTTTAAAAATCAAATTTTAAAAGTCAAATATCGTAATACCCCACAAAAGAAATTGTCATAAACTTAACTTAAAGTTATAAATATGTACTACTCTTTATAATATCTGCCTACCTACTGCAATTTCAGAATTTTCTTTTTTATCAAAGCCGGGTTACCGGCGTTTTAAACATGCCTGCTATTTTAGGGTATGTGTTACGTATGAATTAACAATAAATTTTTAACATATAATAATCTTCAAATTAATGGAAACACAAACAATGAAAGCAACAAATTTAAAGCTCAAGGAGTTTTTTGTTAACCAGTTAAGAGATATTTATTGGGCAGAAAAGAAGTTGTTCATCGCGCTACTTAAGCTACAGGAAGCAGCGACTACGCCGGAACTGAAAAACGCTTTCGGTCAAAACCGAAACCAGGCACAAACCCATGTTGACCGGCTTGAGCAGGTTTTTGGCATGGTCAATGAAAAAGTTAACTCCGGTAAATGCGCGGCAATCGCAGATATTGTTGATGAGGGCGTAGATATGATCGAAGAAACTAACAAAGGCTCTGTCCAAAGGGATACGGGCCTCATATTCGCCGGTAAAAAAGCCGAGCATTATAAAATAGCTACTTATGATGCGATGGTTAACCTGGCTAATAATATGGGTTACCGTCAAGCGGCTGATCTTTTAGGTGAGACATTGGCAGATGACAGGGCAGCCGATGCCCTGCTGACCCGGATCGCTGAAAAAAACATCAATTATAAATTAAATTAAGTAAGATAACCTTATTTTATTTCCTGATTAAATCGGGCAAGCCAGTATTCTGTAAGGATACTGGCTTTTCACGTTAGTCTGGATTTTGCATCATTTTAAAAAATGCACCGTAGGTTTACGTAGTATACCCTAATATCTTCAACACTTGTTTACTGTTCTGCTCCTCGCCAAAAACCTCGAAGTTAAATGTCTCATCGCGGTTGCGGCGAATAATAACATGCTTGGGCGATGGCAGCAGGCAATGGTGTATGCCGCCGTAGCCGCTTAAAACTTCCTGGTAGGCGCCGGTATTAAAAAAGCCCAGATATTGAACCTTGCGGGTCTTAGGCATAAATACGCTGTTCATGTGCGCTTCCTGGTTGTAATAGTCCTGCCCGTCGCAGGTTATACCACCAAGATTAACCCGTTCGTATTCAGAGTCCCAGTTGTTTACAGGCAACAGGATGTATTTTTGATTCAGTGCCCAAACATCAGGCAGGTTGGTAATGAAGCTGCCGTCCAGCATTAACCATTTTTCGCGATCGTTTTGTTGTTTACGGCCCAACACTTTGTATAAAATGCCCGATGCTTCGGCACAGGTATATTTACCAAACTCGGTAATAATATCAGGTTCTTCGGTATCGTTATCGGCACAGATCTCTTTAATACGACTTACAATTTCATTGATCATGTATTCGTAATCAAAATCAAATACTAAGGAGTCTTTAAATGGCATACCGCCACCAATATCCAGTGTATCTAAAGCAGGGTTGATTTTTTTGAACTTGCAGTATAGCGTAACGTATTTTTCCAGCTCGTTCCAATAATATGGCGTATCAGATATACCCGAGTTAATAAAGAAATGCAACAACTTAACCTGGAAATTAGGGTTCTGCTCTATTTTGTTGTAATAAAAATCAATAATATCCTCCATGCGGATACCCAAACGCGAGGTGTAAAACTGCGAGTCTGGCTGCTCTTCTGCAGCTATACGGATACCCAGGTTGCACGGGGTGCTCATTTCTACCTCGTCATCATACAGATTAAACTCTTCTTTGTTATCCAATACCGGGATGATGTTTTTAAAACCATCATGCAGCATATCAATAATATATTGCTTGTATTGGAAAGTTTTAAAACCGTTGCAGATAACGGTCATGTCTTTGCTTAGGGCACCTTTTTTCTCCAGCGCATCAATCATCGGCATATCAAAGGCTGATGATGTTTCCAGGTGAATCTCATTTTTCAGCGCCTCTTCTACGATATGTTTAAAGTGCGAGCTTTTGGTGCAATAGCAATATTTATAGCTGCCACGATAGTTGTTTTTAACGATAGCCTGCTGAAACAACAACTTTGCCTGCTGGATCTTTTTAGTGACCATAGGCAGGTAAGTAAACCGCAGGGGAGTGCCATACGTTTCTATCATCTCCATTAAATTCAAATCATGGAAGTATAATTCGTCGTCGATGATCTCAAATCCTTCCTGCGGGAAGCCAACACTTAAGTCAAGAAATTCCTGGTAACTCTGCATTAATTAATTTTTTGGCAAAAGTGTGATTTTAAAACGGAATAAAGCGCTATTTGTTAGTGGAAATTTTATAGTTGAATTGTAATTATTATTTCGTCATTGGTCATTAAGTCATTGGTCATTGGTTTTGGCGGGTAATATTATAGGATGATAGTTGTTCTTATGGTGTTATTTTAGGGTGAATTGAATCTAATGCGATGACAAGAAAAGCGGTTGCTTGTGTGATTCTCTCCCAATTATACGGAGGACTCCTATGGAGGAAGATGTAGGGAGGGGTGAAGGTAAATGAATTTTCGCTATCATTGTTAATGATATTATGTCAATTTACAGCAGAAGATACCTCTGCAATTATATCAGGACTGGCATTATTAGGGACAATTTACACTCTGTTCTCAACACGAAAGGATGCTGACAAAATACAAAAACAAGTAGATTCACTAGCTTCTATGGCCAAAATTTATCAAACCTCACGGCATGATGAAATAATGCCAAATTTTGTAATAGATGATTATGTATTTACCTATACAAGGAACTATATTCAGTTTAGAAATGACAGTAAGTCAAAAGCAGCCGCATATGAGTTTATAGTCCTCAAAGCGGAATTTATAAATATACATAAATTTGAAACCTTTGAACCACCTAAAAATATTGAGTGGAATACTGATAGTAAATTACACTTTACAATGAATGATGTTTTATTAGAAAAGCTACAAGGGGGGTATGTTTTCTTTGCTGAAGTGCAATTTTATAATAAAGACAAAGAGCGTTTTACACAAAAAATAGAAAAAAATATTCATAACCATAAAACATCTTATCCACCCGAATATCACTTCAAATAATATTGAAGGTTCACACAGCAGGCAAATGCACCTCTGCTATCATGCACCGGGCACTGCCGCCACCATTATTTTCAATGGTATGTATATCGGCATAAATTAACTTGCCGTATTTGGAAAGGGTTGCTTTTTGCTTATCGGTAAGTAAAGTATAGGCACTTTGCGACATTACAATTAATGTTTCATCATCCCCATTTTTTACTTCCAGCATATTGCCTGCAAAATGGTTCATTTGGTCAAAAGTTATTGGGATAAGCTCTTTGCCTGTTCTTTCAATTTGTGATATAACTATTTGTTTTTCAATATCATTATTTAGGCTATCTAAACAAATAACCGCGAATTTACTGCCGATGCACATTAACACATTGGTATGATAAATAGCCAGGCCATTTTCGTCAGTCGCAGAAAAACTTATTGATTTATAACCGGTTTGCTCACAAAATACAGCCAATACCTTTTCATCGGTTCGGGGAGATAAGCAGGCATAGACAATTTTATTCTCCCGGTCGAACACCATACTGCCGGTGCCTTCTAAAAACCTGCCTTCATGCTCAAATCGGCTCAGATCAATTATATGCTTTACCTGAAAGGTATCTTCCAACTTACTGATAATATCTTCGCGACGTTCTAAACGCCGGTTCTCGGCTTGCATTGGGTACAAAAAAACATCACCATCTTGATGAAAGGATACCCAGTTGTTTGGGAAAATAGAATCGGGGGTATGCGGTTCGGCAGTATCATCAATAATCGTTACATTGATGCCATTGTCTTTTAAAACCTTTACTAATCCATCAAACTCGGCCAAAGCATTTGCCTGTACCTGTTGCTGATCGGCATCACGGGTTTGAAAAGCGTTGCTCTCCGCAGTTTGCTCGTTAAAACCAAAGCTTACCGGGCGGATCATCAGGATGTTGTTAGTTGATTGACTCATTTGCTAATTGTCTGAACCACTGATTTATTTGATTAAATTGATTATTATGATTTATTTTTTTGGCTAATCAGCGAAATCCAAAAATCAAATAAATCAGCGGTTCAGACTATCCCTTTGTAATGGCATACTCATACAATGGAAACCACCGCGAGCCCTTGAAAGTTCTGCCGAAGGCATTAAAATCAGGGTATCCTTCATGCTTTGCGGGTCAAGCTCGTCGTTTTCAAACTTCCTGAGCAGCTCTTTAACCTTTATTACCTGGAAACCGTTCTTTTTAAATGCCTCAATGGTTTTATCATTACGGTCATAGCCTAAAACAACACCTTCTTTAATAGCTAACAGGTTACAAGAATCGGTCCATTGTTCGCGGGCATCATAGGGAAAAGTATCATTGCCCGAATATATGAAAGTTGTTTTCTCTTTGCTTTGCAGGTCATTTTCACTAATATCTGTAAGCAAATCTTCTAAACAATTAAATGTGCGTGGCTTTTTCTTTCCTTTTTCAAACTGTATAATATCTGTTCTGTCTTTATCCTTTTGTTTTTTGTCAGCGAACCATGCCATGGGCTCACTATCTTCAACCGGGTTTTGTGATACCCCCAGCGAATGCAACAGCACCCAAACATTGCGTTTCACTTGCGTAAATACCGTATCTATATGCATATAATCCCGCTTATGCGGAATTTTAACTACTGTTATTTTTTTAACCACATCATTTGCAAACAGCAACTTAATGGCCTCATTGGCCCCGCTGTTTGAGGTGCGTTCGCTGCAGCCAATTATTAAGTGCTCCGGGCTTATCATCATTACATCGCCGCCTTCTAAGGTGGTTTTCTCATCCTGGTCTTCACCGGGGCGTAAAAACTGTTGTACCGTTTCGGGTATTTCTAAAATATTATCGCGGTAAGCAGCAAACAGCGAGTGGTTAAAGAAAATATACCTTGCTAATAAAGTTTCGCGCGCCCTTGCTTTTTTTGCCGGTTTATTAAGCAGCATATAGTTATTTATAGCTATGCCTATATCCCGCGAAAAAATTAAATTAGGAATAGGAGCGAATATCATCTCATTGCTGTTTAATGAGCCCGATATGAATATTTTAGCCAGCTCAACCGGGGCGGTATCTGTTAATGTTTGCTGCAAGCGGTAGTTGCAGCTTTCTATAGCGCAAACAGAGGCCACCAGTTTATTGCGGATGTCTTCATCTTCTAAAATATCAGCCAGCAGGCTTTGTATCTCAATAACTTTGTTTGATGCGTGGAAGCTTTTATTATCGGGCTTATAAAAATCGCGGTTGTTTTCTTTTGAATCAATGTCTTTCAGCTTACCTTTTATTTTGGCAGGATCAAGAAAGAACAACAGCAGTTTAACATAATAGTCGTACTCGTTTTTGCGCATACTATCCAGGTGCACAATATCCTCAAACAGCCAATCCTGCGCCTTTGAGGGCACTACACGGCCCAATCCGTTATCGGGGCTATGGATCAATAGGGAACGCAGGTTTCCAATTTCAGAACTTACATCTATTTTAAAATTGTTATTATGTAGTATCATGGATAGTTTTTAGCTATACAAAGCTATTTAGAATTATCTGGATATTTTAAACTGAAAAAATAGTCTTTTTTAAACAAGACATTTAATTCCTAATTAAAATATTATAGCTTTAGGAGCCATAACCAATAATGCCTATTTAATAAGTTTAATACTTGATAGTGAAATTTAAATGAATTATTTACTTTCGTTTTTACATGCCTGCGGCTATCTTCATATAGCCCGCTTGTTTTAGCAACTTGAGTTAATTATTCATCGTTGCTTAATACGCGTATTTCGGTTCGCCTGTTTATTTGGTGTTCTGCTTCGGTACAGTACTCACCTTTGGCGCATTTATTTAGCAAATGAGTATCACCATAACCTTTAGCTACCAATCTATTAGGGACAATGCCGTGTTTAACCAAATAAGCAACTGTAGCGGCTGCTCTGCGATTAGATAAAGCCATATTATAAGATGAAGCAGAGCGCGAATCTGTGTGCGCGCTTACCTCTATACGCAAAGAGGGGTGTTGTTTTAAAATTAAAACCAATTTATCAAGCTCGACTGCTGCATCCGGGCGAACATCAGCCTTGTTAACATCATAATAAATATTATTAACAATAAATTTTTCACCTTTTTTTAATACGCTTGTAGATGTTAGCACCGGTGGTTTTGTAATTGCAACAAGAGGGGCAGTGTTTTTAGACGATGCCGCAGATATATTAAGCGGGCGCTTATAGCTGCTATCATAACTAAAGCTATAAATATCATCATTACCCGTTCCGCCATCGCGGTTTGATGAAAAATATCCGCTTAAGCTATCGCGGGTTATATAAGAAAAATCATCACTGGTGCTGTTAACAGGATATTTTAAATTCTCGGGCTTACTCCATTTTGATCTTTCACCTTTTACTTTGTAAATATCATAGCCGCCCATGCCCGGTAAACCCGTTGATGAATAATACAAGGCGCCATCGCCACTTATAGTAGGGAAGGCTTCATCTTCATCAGTATTTATTAGATTACCACAATTAACAGGCTTATCCCATGTGCCATTTGCTAATTTTTCGCAATACCATATATCTGTTTTACCTTCTCCACCTGGCATGTCTGATGTAAAGTATATTATATTTCCATTTTTTGATAAGGTAGCATGACCTATAGAATACTCCTTTATATTATTGTACTGGAAACTTTTAAAGTTATTCCATTGATCATTTGTTTTGGTAGCTATAATTAACTGCAGGCGACGAGTATATAATTGCTGGGTATTGCCTTTAGTTCTTTTATCAATAGCTAACTGATCTTTAGGAACTGTTGTAGTTATGGTAATATATGCGGTGTCTCCCGCGGTATTAAAGGCTATTGGCCCAATATGATAATTGGCAGCAAATAAGGGGTTATCTTTTGTTTTTAATAGGAAAGGGATCACCTGTTCACCACTTGAGTAGTATAAATTAAAGTAACCGTCGCCATTACGACTGTAAGTATCCTTTTGTTTATCGCTTACTTTACGATCTGATGTAAAAACAAACTCTGTTTTGCCATAATAATTTAGGCCCCAATCAGAATATTTACTATTGTATTTTTGTTCGTTTTTTATAGTAAACGCGTTAGTGGGCGATTGCATCCATTTTTCAGCCGAATCACACGTAGCCTGTTTAAATTTAAGCTTAGTTGTGTTGCTTGTTTTATCGTAATACAATTTAAACTGCTCCCTGGCTTCCTTTATATTTTTATTATGTAATAATGTTTCGGCATAATAATAAGTATCGATTAAGGATGCCTTAGGGTAGGTTATAGCCTTTTTATACCATATTTCGGCATTTTCGTAATTATTCATCAAACGATAACAATCTGCAACGCGCTCAACTACTTGTAGTTTAGGGTTGTTTCTTTCAGCAAGTACAAGGTATATGTTCAGGCTTTTAAAATATTCGTAACGTTCAAAAAGAATATCAGCAATTTCCTTTTTGGTAAGCGCTTCCTGTGCTATTGCCTGTATTATTAGACCATTCAATAATAGGATAAGGATGATTATCTTTTTCATGATCATTTAAAAAAAACGTGGACTTAATACTCTTTCCCTACTTCTTCCAAAACTTAAACTAAATGACAGCTCGTGCGAACCGCTTTGATAACCGGGAAGTTCGGTGGTAACAAAATCATACGAATAGCCAATGCGACAGCGTGGTGTTACATTTACAGCAACACTGGCTGTAAGGGCAGCTGTTCTGTTTAAAACAACCGGTAAATCCGTCTTATTCAATAATAGTACGCCCGAGCTGTAAGCTGCCCCAACCCATAATACTTTGTTAAAAACTAAATAACTGGCTACATCCATGTTGGTAGGTCCTTTAAGATCTTCTTTAAACATTACTGATGGTTTCAGGCTAATTTCTGGTGTTAATGGTAAAATCAACCCACCCGTTGCATAGTAAGTTCTTACCGGCATAATGAATATCGAATTTGGATCCGACCCAACCTGGGGCAGCAAATTAAGTGCAGATACTCCAATATACATTAATGGTGTATAATAATAAATGCCCGCTCTAAAATCGGGCAAAAATTTATTTTGTATACCTGTAGGAATAGAAGGATCAGTTGTACTAGCAGGATTAAATAGCGAACCATCGATACTATATTGAATAGCACCTGCAGCTATACCAAAACATAAACGTTGTGAGTCTTCTTCATTTAGCCGTAATCGGTACGCATAGTTAATATATACTGATGAATTATTTTCGGGGCCAAGCCTGTCATTATTAACAAGAAAGCCTAAACCAACATTTTTTGTATCGTCATTTGTTACCCCATCTATTGATAGGCTATTGGTTTTTGGGGCGCCATCTACACCTGCCCATTGCAAGCGGCTAGCCAAGTTTAATGTCCAATCTTCTTTATAGCCTGCATAAGCAGGATTTACAGCTAAACCATTAAACATGTATTGGCTATATTGTAAGGTTTGCTGGGCAAAGCTTTTAGTAAAACCAAAAAGCATTAATAGCAAAGTATATTTTCTCACGCTTCTAATCCTCATCGTTTTAAATATATCCAACCTTTAAAAGTTGTAAAAGCACCTGTTTTTTCTTTCCTGTTAAGGATATAAAAATAAGTGCCTTCTGCCAGCCCTTTACCATCCCACGTATTTGCGTAATTTTCTGATCGGTAAACTTCATTACCCCACCTGTTATATACCAGGAACTGGCTGCCGGGATAAAGCGTTATCCCCGCTATTTCGTAAACATCATTTTGTCCATCACCATTTGGAGTAAAAATATTTGGCGTAGATAAATTAGCCGTAATTGCTTTAACAGCAACAGTATCTGCGCAGCCATTAGCGTTAGTAAAAATAAAATTATATATACCTATAGTTGTTAAGCCGGTTATTGTAGTAGTGGTGCTTGCCGGTGCATTTATATTTGCTATAGCGGGCGTAATACCTAATTGTGTCCAAGTACCGTTTGTATTAGCAGTAAGTGTTGCTGTTGTGTTTACTTCGACTATCTGGTCGGGTCCGGCATTTGGGGCTGCAAGTAGCGGGAGGATATTTGTTTGAATATTATTACAGCCGGTGCCAGACGGTGAAGAATTACATTCTGCCAACGGATCAGAAGGGATAGCGCTATCAGGATTGGTGGCATCGGGGTCAGTAACATCCGCCGGACGTAAAATGGCGGCAGTTACGCTTAAATCATTACTAGCTGGCAAAGCAGTTACGGTTCCGGTAACAAAAAAAGTTCTGGTTGCTCCATTTGTCATATTCAGTGTAGCCGTATATAAATTTGCCGTTGTTGTTTCGGCAATTACACTGGCAGTACCTGCGGTTTGCGTGCTTGTTACCACAAGCCCTGACAGCTCATTTGGAAACGTAAACGAAAAAATAGCACCGCTAACGTCACTTGGGCCGTTATTTTTTACCAATACGGTATAGTTTACTTTTTGACCAACGCATCCACCCGTGGAACTAGATGTTAAATTTACTACTTCCAGGTCTGCTTCCTGTACTATAAAATTTATAGTTGCTGTTAGGGGTGGGCTGGTTACATACGACCAGGTATCTATGCTTTTGTTGTTGCCAAAATCGATATCGGCATTAGGATCAATTGTTGGGCTTCCCCATTTATGACCATTTATTAAACTATTAATACCGGTTAAGTTTTGCACCGGGTTTGAAGGGGTGCCTGATACGGTTAGCTGGCTATCATCCCAATATACTGTATAGTCAGGAGAACCAGCACCGCTTGTTCGGGTTAGTTTAATACCGTTAACATTCCTTTCCACATCAAAAAACGGGAAGTGAACCTCTGCGCTATATAATGATAAACTTATATTTGTCGTATAGCTTACTGTACTTGCCGGTACTTTATTGCCTAATCCATCTAGTCCATCCCAACTAACCTGGTTGGGACCTGTGTTAACAATGCCGGTTAGTTTGCGGTCAATAGCATCAGTAAAAGTTCCGTTATGGTCAACATCAATTGTAATTGTATAACTGCCGTTGCTTGTAGCTGTAAAACTAATAGTGCCACCTAATGGCGATGTGCCCGTTTTACCAATAGTTCCTTCATTTCCTGTAAAACTAGTAGCGCTGATACTTGGCACAAACGGAGGATTTATTAGCCATGTACTACCTCCACCAGGCGTGCTTGCAGTTGCGGGAAGATCAGCAGCCGGTGCATTGAAAAATATTTTGTCGGTAATATCTGTTTGTGTATCCGCAGCCCTCGGATCTTGTACGTTTGGAGTATTGGTGCTGTTAATACTTAAATAACTTGGTTTTCCACCGCCGTTCCTAAAACCTTTATTATTTACAAAAAACGAAAACCCATTTCCTGCTTGCCCGTTGTTATCCAGATCATAGCTATAACCATCTTGTGTGAGAATATGCATTATGGCATTAAAGCCACCGTTATAAGCACTTATTATACCGCAAAAAATATTAGTAAATACACGGCCGGTTAAGAAAGACGAATTACTTGCATCGCGTACTGATATATCAAATGCAGCTATATATTGGCCTGAAGGTTGAACCCAATTGCCATTTGCAGCAATAGCGACAGGGTTTGACTCTGGATCATTTCCATTACTGGGCCCTATAAAATCAATTTCCCAAATACCTGCCTGGGCGGCTGTAGCCACACGCGTATAGGGGGTGTATCCTCCAACATTAGGTTGCGGACCGGCCAATTCCTGGCCGCGGTCATTAATTAAACCTATAGTTGTTGATGTGCCACTGGTATAAGTATTGCCGTCAGGCGCTCTTAAGTTAATAGTTCCTGAGCCTATGCCTTGTGCACTTGATCCTATATATAAAGTTTCACCCGCTTTAACATAAACCTTCATTGTGCCAAAAGTAGGAAAGGGAAACGCTAAGCTACCGGTGTTGCTTGAAAACAGGAAAGCACGATTGCCGCCATTTGCAGAGAGTTCTTTACTTCCTTCAGCCAAAATGGCCTGAGGTAAAAATAACAATAAAAGCAGATAACTATAAAGAGACCAATTCCTTACCGAAAAACTTAACCGGGTTGTGAAAATATATAATATGTAGGCAGGTTGCTGTTGCCGCATTTGTAAAGGCTTAGATAGATTTATAAATTTTAATAAATAATTACAACATCATTTTATATTAATTCTTAACCAATTCAGCCTCAATAAATTGATTATGCAATGAAAGCATTTTCCTAAATCGACAACAATTGAATCTGCTTTTATTCAATTTCCGTTACTAAAAGCAGAAGCGTATTCACATTTAAAAATCACTAAAATAAAGGTAATATGTGGCTACAATGATAATAAAAGCTGGTGGTAATAATATTTATTTTACCATTTGAGTGCGTACCCACTTATTATTATTCTGCTTATACGTAATGAAAAGTAATTTAGTTTGACTTATTTAATGTAATAAAGGCTGGTTATTGGAAATTTGATCGGCCTATATTACATTAAATAAGTCAAGTGGTATTATCTCCAATAGCCTCTGTGCCATGCATAACCACTTGGGCCGGGATGCCAACTGCCTCTAACCCAAACCCGGCCGTTGCGTGGTCTTTCCCAATGACCGCCTATATAAGAGTATCTGCCGTTGTTCCATTCCCATTCGCCGTCAATCCAAACAGCACTGTTATAGGGTGATGCAGGCCTAATATAATAAGGTTCTGCCGGGCGTGTTCTAACATAATAATAACCACCGTAGCACGAGGCTAAAAGGCTACCGAATAAAGCTAATAATATTCCGGTTTTTGCTAAAGTTTTCATTTGTCATCAATTTTTATTTTTGACAAATAATTTTTTAAAAAGTTTAAATATTGGTTTTTCTAAATTTATCGGCTACTATTAATTCCTTGCTTCCGGCAGTATATTTATAAAATCCACTACCTGATTTTATACCCAAACAGCCTGCAGAAACCAACTCTGTAAGCAGCGGGCATGGCGTATATTTTTCATTGTTAAAACCGGCATATAGTACATTTAATATAGCCAAACATACATCAAGGCCAATAAAATCAGCAAGTTGCAAAGGGCCCATGGGATGAGACATGCCTAATTTCATTACAGTATCTATTTCTTCAACACCGGTAATTCCTTCATGCAAGGTGTATATTGCTTCATTTATCATAGGCATTAAAATTCTATTTGCCACAAACCCGGGTGCATCATTTACTTCAACCGGAATTTTATCCAGGTGTTTAGAAAGCTCCATAATGGTAAGGGTAACTTTATCGGTGGTTTCCGTCCCCCTGATTACTTCAACCAGTTTCATTAATGGTACCGGATTCATAAAATGCATGCCTATTACATTACCTGGTTTTTTTGTAACCGCAGCTATTTCTGTAATAGATATAGAAGAAGTGTTAGATGCCAGTATAGTATGTGCCGCACATAAGTCGCCTAACTGCTTAAATAAATTCAATTTAACATCACGGTTCTCTGTTGCCGCTTCAACAACCAGGTCGGCGTTTGCAGCGCCAGATTTTATATCTGTATAGATTTTAATATTATTTAAAGTATTTATTTTTGCCTGTTCATCAATAGTGCCTTTTTTTACCTGTTTATCTAAATTATTACCTATGGTTTGCAGTGCAAGCTGTAACGCATCCTTATTAATATCAACCAATGCAACACTAAAACCATATTGTGCAAATGTATGGGCTATGCCATTACCCATTGTTCCCGAGCCTATTACTGTTATATTTCTCATAATTACAAAACATCCTCTGTATCAAAACTGTTACTTTTTGTATTACCTAATGCTTATGTTTAACTATCTAAACCGTTATACTATCATAAATATTATAGTTTATATTTGTATACATCAATTATAAACATATGAAATCCAATTTAAAAACTATTGCCGCACTATTCGTGTTTAGTGTTGTGGCTACAGTAGCAAAAGCTCAACTTACAAGTTCTTATAATCATGGGTCTAGTTCTGGTGCAATGGTAG
>NZ_JAQBOW010000095.1 GCF_028287845.1 Mucilaginibacter sp. | reverse complement strand
CCCGAATTGTTTAAAGTGAAAACAAGTGATGGTGCCAGTTTGGATGCTTATATGATAAAGCCATTTAATTTTGATCCGCAAAAAAAATATCCGGTAGTGTTAACCATTTATGGTGGTCCCGAATCGCATGCGGTGTATAACCAGTTTTCGGCAAATGGCTGGCAGCAATGGCTGGCCCAAAACGGGTATATTGTTGTTGATTTGAACAATCGCGGCATATCTAATTATGGCAGCGCCTTTTTAAAGATAGGCTATAAGCAACTGGGTAAATACGAAAGTAATGACTTTGCGGAAACCGCCCAATACATGAATACACTGCCTTTTGTTGACAAGGGAAATATAGCCATAATGGGTACAAGCTACGGGGGCTACAGTACAGTTTATACCTTATTAACCCACCCCGGCGTGTTTAAGGCGGGGCTGGCAAATTCGGCAGGAAGCGATTGGCGCTTATATGATGATGTTTATACCGAGCGGTACATGGGCCTCGCAAAAGAAAACGCGGCTGGTTATGATGCCAGCTCAACCTTAACTTATGCTAAAAACCTGCAAGATCATTTATTGCTTATCCATTCTATGAGCGACGATAACGTGCACCCGGCCAATACCATGCAACTGCTCACCGCTTTAACAGCGGCCGGTAAAGATGTAGATTTGCGCATATACCCTAAGGGGGCGCACGGTGCCGCGTACGACCTGAGCAGTTACGTATTAATTCAAAATGTGAACTTTCAATATTTAGAAAAATATCTAAAAGGCAATAATAACCTGCCCAATTTAAATATGAAAAAATAAGCTAGAGAGATTAGAGATTAGTAATTAGGTTATAGTGTAATTTTACTCCAACCTAAAAAGCTATTGTCATTTCGATACGAGGAACGAGTGAGAAATCTTAGACGATTGCAAGGTTTTCCTGGCATAAGTGTCTAAGATTTTTTTGCTATACTAAAGTTAGTACGATTGTCTCGCCCTGAAAAAAGTTTACCCTGGTCTTATAAGACCCTTAGTAATGGCATTGCATTATCAATTTAGTTTTAACCGAAATTATCTTAATACCCAATATCATAAGATTATATTAACTAATTTTATTGCGGGTTGTTGGTGAATGTTTAAACCTCATATAAAAAATGAAAAAAATATTATTTGTTGTTTTCTTATTGCTAATAGCAAATAGTTTTGTTTTTGCTGATACTATAAGTATTAATCATTTTGTTGTTAAAGATAATCCATTTGCCGATAGTGAAATAGCCGTTGTAGCAACTGATTCGGTTGGCAACATACAGGAAAAAGTTGACGGGGTGTTTAGCTTTACTATAAACGGTTTCCTGGAGCAAATGAAGTTTGATAAGGGGACAGCCTTTTATCGTCATAAATTAGATAAGTCGAGCTTTTTCTATGTAAAACATATTAATGATAGTGGCACCCATTCCATGCTTTACTATATCTATAAACAGGATGGTAAGCTACGTCCGTTTCATATTAGCTGGGTATTATTATTAATAATACCATTAGCGTTGGTTTTGCTTGGCTATATGTTTAAGCGGTTTATCATTATAGCCATAGTTATCTTCTGTATCTTCTTATACTTTAACCATCATAACGGCCTTACCATGCCTACTTTCTTTGAAAGTATATTTGACGGGTTGAAGGGGATATTTTGATGTGCAAATGTGCAAATGTGCGGATATGCAGATGTGCAAATGAATTTAATGAATTGATAGAAATTATAACCTGATATTATGCATTTGCACATCCACGCATTTGCATATCTGTACATCAAAAAGGCATTCCTATACCAAAATTAAGCTGCATAAAGTTGTAACTTTCGCCATTGGCTTGCAAGTAATTATTTTTAAATGTTCCACTGTGAAACAACTCATCAGCGTGATTAATAAGCACCCATTGATCTGCACCGTTAAACTGAGGATCTTTAAATTTAAATGCCGCGTCAAGCCTGAATACAAAGAAGCTTACATCAAACCGCAAACCGCCGCCAATACCAATCGCGGTAGATTGTAGTACATTATTGAACCTGAATTCGCCGTTAGGGCTATCCGTCTGTTTGTTTAACCGCCAAACATTACCTGCATCCACAAACAGGGCACCTCTTAATATAGAGCCAAAAAAGTCATTAGCCAATTTGGTGCGGTACTCTGCGTTGGTAATAAATTTTATTTCGCCAAACTGGTCAATATATTTTAATCTTGTACGCAAAATATCTCCGGCTGACGGGGCATTAGGTGTTCCCGGCGGGCCATAAGCTGTCGCGCGGTTAAACTGGCCGGGGCCCAGCGTGCGGGGCAGCCATGCCCGCATATCATTTGCACCGCCTGCATAAAAATTCTTTTCGAATATTAATTGGCTGCTGTTACCATAAGGAACACCTATACCGGGGTTTATCCTGAATACGAATTGATTCTCGCCACCCAAGCTACGGTACACACGGAAATCTATCTCGGCCTTTGAATATTGGGCAAAGGTATAGCCAAAAAGTGTACGCTGGCCCAGGGTATCTTTAGGCGTGTTTAATACATTACTTACACCCGAAAGGAAGTTGCCACCAACATCAAGCGATCCCCTGAAATAAGTAAAATTGCCAAATGTGTTTAACAGGTTGCCATTAGCCTGGTAAGTATACTGGCTGCCCGTGGTAAATATGGTACGGCCAATTAAATAAATATACGAATAGCGGTTTTGACTTAACAATTCCTGATAGGCAGTAGGATCAATGGATCCTTTAGAAAATTCAATATTTATAGGGGTTACACTATGAATTTTATTAGCCGTCTCCATGAAATCATAGGTAAGCGAGTTAATAAAACTTGTTCTTTCAACCAATCCTTTTTGATAAAACAGCGAATAATTGGTTGAAAATGTGGTGTGGGGTACGCCATGTTTACCCGGCCTGGTAACAGTAAACGGCAACAGCAAGCGCGGATAGATCAAACTTGCACCTATTTTAAAGTCCTGGTTCTCAATCCCAGTTGAATTTACAGAATTGCGCCCATTATCATACAATATGCTAAAATTAAGTTTTACCTGTAAAGTTACCGCCTGCTTAAACATATTACGATCTGTAAACGTATTGCCTATATTATAGCCATATCGGCCCCCGCTAAATAAAAACTCGCCCTCCACACGGTCAGACATTTGCTTGAGTGGTATAATATCAATTTTGGTATTCAGCCGGTTAGTACTATCGGATGTTTTGGTATAGGTTGGATTGGGTACATTCCTGAAAACATTTAATTCTGAAAGGCGCGAAGTTGTTACCGTTTGCATATCGGTATTAAACAGGTCGCCCTTTAGCTGATAAACGTAATCTGTAACTGTGTGGGGTTTAAACTTGTGCGAATAATCTACGAACCTAAATTGCGAATCAACTTGTATAGTATCCGCAGTACCTGTATTTCGACCGTTACTGGCAGAGATAGTAATAAGTGTGTTATTAATAGTATAAATGGGATGCGCCGGCTTATCAGGCGGATTATCAATTATCATTCTTAGGTCTACAACACTACTGTTATAAGTAGAATCATAGGTAAAATTGATATACTGACGATAAAAATCATAGTAGCCATTACGTTTCATTAGCGTG
Organism: Mucilaginibacter sp.; assembly: GCF_028287845.1. Classification (GTDB taxonomy): domain Bacteria; phylum Bacteroidota; class Bacteroidia; order Sphingobacteriales; family Sphingobacteriaceae; genus Mucilaginibacter. The sequence continues at coordinate 29,090 of NZ_JAQBOW010000095.1, read as the reverse complement.
AAAAACGCATCACGTTCATAAGCTACACTATCGGTATCAAAGCGCCCGCCGGGCTGTAAGTGCGAAAATTTATTACGGTTAGCCCGATACAGCGCGCGCACCTTTTGATCAGGAATACTATCATCAAATTTCCGTATCCTAAACATCGGCCCTTGTGTAGTAGTAAATATTAGTTGGGCTTTTTTCTTTTTAATAATAATGGTATCAGCCACTTTTGCCTTTAGATAGCCTTTGCTTTGTATAAATTTTTCTATTTGTACACGCGAAAACTCAACCAGGTTACTGTCTAATATCGCCGGCGACTCGCCAATGCTTCTTTTGCCTTTTTTATTAAACAGGTAATAAAGTTGCAGGTTAATTACGTTGTTAGGTTGCTGTTGTTTATCAACATAGTTTAATGCCAACTCGGCAAATTCAGGGTCCATCCCCTTAATGGTCACTTTACGCACCAGCGACTCATTGCCCTTAAGTCCGCGTGTTAAACTACACCCCGATCCTATAAAGAGCAGAAGAATACCTAATATTGTAACGCGGTAACTATTTGTATATATATATGCTTTCAAAATCTCAGATCGGTTTATTACAGTCCTTACAACATAAAAAATTTCGCAGGGAACATGGCTTATTCTTAGTTGAAGGCTACAAATCAGTTAGCGAATTTATTAATTCGGCTTACCAAATTGAAGCAGTTTACTATACGCCCGCAATTGCTCCAAAATTGCTCAAATTATCGCAAAAAATGAACTCTCTGGAGATTTCATTAACCATCATGGGCAAAATAAGTTCTTTAAAAACTGCTCCGGATGTTATTGCGGTGGTTAAAATACCACAATGGCCCGGTTTAAATTATAATATGCTTAACAAAAAATTCTCAATAGTGTTAGATAGTATTCAAGACCCGGGCAATATGGGCACTATTATTCGTACCGCAGATTGGTTTGGCATTGATCATATAATATGCTCTGAAGATTGTGTTGAGGTTTATAACCCAAAAGTTGTACAGGCTACCATGGGCTCGCTTTCGCGGATAAATGTTCATTATGTTGATCTGCCTGCTGTTTTATCACAAATAAACCTGCCCGTATACGGCGCTTTGCTGGATGGTGAAAATATTTACAACACAAATTTTGGCAGCGAAGGGTTGGTTGTAATGGGTAATGAAGGTAACGGATTAAGTGAAGAAGTTAAGCAATTGGTTAACAAAGCCATAACTATACCACGCGCCGGTAATGCCGAATCATTGAATGTTGCTATTGCTACGGCCATATTCTGTTCAGAAATAAACAGAAATAAGCTCAAATAAATGTTGGCAGGCAATAAATTTATTGTTATTTTTGCAATCCTTAAAATTGGTCGGGTGGCCGAGTGGCTAGGCAGAGGTCTGCAAAACCTTTTACAGCGGTTCGAATCCGCTCCCGACCTCGAGGTTAACAAAACATTAAAAAAATAAAGCATCATGGGCGTAACACGTTTAAAAAGAAAAGACAGAAGAAACAAAACTTTTTCAAGATTGGAAGTTCAGTTTTTAAAGAATGCTACCAACCTTGAGCCGGGAAGCCGTTCAGCTGAGTCTCCTAAGAGTCAGGTTGCAAAAAACAATGCTGCTTTAGCTATCGCAGCAGGTAAATAATTAATAAAATTTGTGATTTTTTAATCCTGTTGGTTTAGGCCGACAGGATTTTTTTATGGAGTGATTTTAAACACGATTTATAGGATTTTAGGATTACCATGATTGCATACAAATAATCAAACAAATCCTTTAAATCTTTTAAATCGTGTTCAAGATCCTTTTATTAATCCTTTTTATCAACCCCGGCCCCTCATAAATAAACCCGGTATACAATTGCACCAGCGATGCGCCGGCTGCTAATTTCTCCAATGCATCATCAGCAGAATGTATACCGCCAACGCCGATTATTGGGAAGGAATGTTTTGATCTTTCGGCCAGGTAACGTATAACCTCGGTTGATCGTTTGGTTAAAGGCGTGCCGCTTAATCCACCCGCTTCTTCTTTTAGTTTTTTAATTGATAAAGAACTTTTATCAATAGTTGTATTGGTAGCAATTACGCCGGCTATTTTGGTTTGTTGTACAATTTCAACAATATCGTTCAGTTGCTCATTGGTAAGGTCAGGAGCGATCTTAAGCAGGATGGGTTTGCTTACCCCATTCTTGCTATTGCGTTGCTGCAGGGTGTTTAATAACTGCATTAGCGGTTCTTTTTCCTGCAACTCGCGCAGCCCCGGTGTGTTAGGCGAGCTTACATTCACTACAAAATAATCAACCACATCAAATAAGCGGTCGAAGCATTTAATATAATCGCTCACGGCATCCTCATTTGGCGTGTTTTTGTTTTTGCCGATGTTGCCGCCAATTATCAGCCCCTTTTGTGCCGGCGAAGCATTTTTGCGATAAGCGGCTATGCGTTCGGCTACTACATCAACACCCAAATTATTAAAACCCATACGGTTAATAATAGCTTTATCAGCCGGACTGCGAAACATGCGTGGTTTTGGATTGCCGGGTTGGGGCAGGGGGGTTACCGTACCTACTTCAATAAAGCCAAAACCCATATTGGCCATTTCGCTTATAAATTCGCCGTTTTTATCAAAGCCCGCCGCTAACCCAACCGGGTTTGTAAACTTAAGGCCGAATACCTCTTTTACAAGCCGGCCATCCTTTAAATCCCAAATACTCCTGCTTAATGCCGCGCCACCCGGAAAGCGGTTAAAACGCTTTAAATTTCGGGTCACAAAATAATGTACATTCTCCGGGTCGAACTGAAATAATATGGGCTTAATTAAAGAATACATGTGGCAAAGTTAGCAGATTATTTTAGTTGATAATTCATGGATCATAGATGATGATTTTTGATTTTCTATTGATTTGCAATTCTTCTTTGAACAATATAAAGAATAATTATATTAGCCTCGTCTAAGTTCATAGTTGCTATCTATCTACGAGCTATGATCTACTTTACCCAGAGATATACATACCATGAATTTAAACAATAACCGCCGTAGTTTTATCAGGAACGCCTCTATTGGCACTGTTGCTGCCATTAGTATTCCGCAAATAGTATCAACAGCTTTAGCAGCTGCACCCAAAAGTAAAAAAGTAAGTATTGAAAAGGGTGATGTTATTCTTTTCCAGGGTGACTCTATTACTGATTCGGGCAGAAGCAAAACTAATATGGCTCCCAATAATGCCGCGGCATTAGGTAATGGCTACGCTTTAATGGCAGGCGGCGAATTGCTATTGAAACATCCGGATATGGATTTGAAAATATTTAACAAAGGTATAAGCGGCAACAAAGTTTTCCAACTGGCCGACCGCTGGGATGCCGATGCGCTTGATTTGAAACCTAACGTATTAAGTATACATATAGGTGTAAACGATTTTTGGCATACCCTAACCCACGATTATAAAGGCACCATTGATACTTACATTGCCGATTATAAAAAACTGCTTGACCGTACTAAATCGGCTTTGCCAAATGTGAAACTGATTATCTGTGAACCATTTGCAGTAATGGGTGTTAAGGCCGTCGACGAGAAATGGTACCCAACTTATGATACATTCAGAAAAGCTGCGGTTGATATTGCCGCCGAATATAACGCGCAATTTGTACCATTCCAGGCGGCATTTGATAAGGCCATAACACAGGCACCACCCGCTTACTGGACAATTGATGGTGTACACCCGTCATCTGCCGGGGCAGCCTTAATGGCCGAAGCCTGGCTGAAAGTGGTGAAGGGATAATTTGGTGATTAGAGGTTAGTTATTAGAGATTAGTTATTAGATTGTAAATAAACTAATAACTAATCTCTAATAACCAATCTCTCTTTTTAAGCTCCGCTTAAAACCGTATCTTCGCGCCAAATGATTGCTATTAACAACCTTACGTTCGAGATCGGTGCGCGGGCATTATACGATGAAGCCAACTGGCATATTAAACCCGGAGAAAAAATAGGCCTTATTGGCGCTAACGGAACCGGAAAAACCACCCTCTTGAAAATTATTGTAGGCGACTATAAACCTACATCGGGCACCATATCAATGGCCAAGGACCTTACCATGGGTTACCTTAACCAGGATCTGTTGTCGTACTCGTCTGATAAAAACATAGTGCATGTGGCAATGGAAGCTTTTGAGCGCCAAAACCAATTGCATGACGAGATAGAAGTATTGCTTAAAAAACTGGAAACAGATTATACCGAGGACCTGCTACACAAACTTAGCGATAAACAGCATGAGTTTGAATTGCTTGACGGGTATAATATTGAATATAAAGCTCACGAAATTTTAGCAGGTTTAGGTTTTAGCGAAGCTGATTGTCAGCGTAAGCTAAGCACCTTTTCGGGTGGATGGCGCATGCGGGTTATGCTGGCCAAAATTCTGTTACAGGCACCTGATATTTTATTACTGGATGAGCCTACCAACCACTTAGATTTACCCTCTATACAATGGCTGGAAGATTATCTGAAAGCATTTAGTGGCGCTATCATAATCGTATCGCACGATAGATGGTTTTTGGATAAGGTGATAAACCGTACGGTTGAATCGCGCAAAGGAAAGCTGAATGTTTACGCGGGTAATTATACTTTCTATTTAGAGGAGAAAGCATTACGTGCCGAGATACAGCGCGGCGAGTTTAAAAATCAGCAATCAAAAATAAAACAGGAAGAACGTTTAATTGAGCGTTTCCGCGCCAAAGCGTCCAAAGCAAAAATGGCGCAATCGCGTATCAAGATGCTGGATAAAATGGAGCGTGTTGATGATGTGGATGATGATAACCCTGAAGTTAACTTTAGTTTCAAATTCAGCAGGCAATCGGGACGTCATGTAACTACACTGGAGCATATTACCAAAAAATACCCCGCCATTGATATATTGGATGATGCCGAAGCCATCATTGAAAAAGGCGATAAAATTGCTTTGATTGGGGCCAACGGTAAAGGTAAATCAACCTTGTTACGTATTGTAGCAGGTGCTGATAAGGATTTTGAAGGTACCGCCGTTACAGGCCATAATGTTACCCAAACATTCTTTGCGCAGCACCAGTTAGAGAGCTTGCACTTAGAGCACCAGATATTACAGGAACTGCAATCATTCGCCCCAAAGCATACCGACACCGAGCTGCGCTCCATATTAGGGTCGTTTTTGTTTACCGGCGATGATGTATTTAAAAAGATTAAAGTATTATCGGGTGGCGAAAAATCGCGCGTTGCTTTAGCAAAAGCATTAACTGCCGATGCCAACTTTTTGGTACTGGATGAGCCTACCAATCACCTGGATATGGCTTCGGTGAATATATTGATACAGGCTTTGCAACAGTACGAAGGTACCGTGATCGTAGTATCGCACGACAGGTATTTCCTGGATAATGTGGCTAACAAAATTTGGTTCATTGAGGATCAGAAAATAAAACAATACCCCGGTACCTATGCCGAGTATGATGAATGGCAAGCTAAACGTAAATTAGAGCCTAAAGCCGCTATACCTGCACCTCAACCTAAAAAGGAAGAGAAAAAACCAGAGCCGGTTAAGCAACAGCATTCAGAAAATAAACATCAGCAGCTAAAAAAATTGAACCAGGATCTTTCTAAAATGGAAGAGCAAATTGCCGGACTTGAAAAAACGGTAAAAGAACTGGAAGCTAAATTAGCTGATGATAAGATATATAATGATGCTGCAAAGCTAAAGGAAACCAATGCAGCTTATGCTCAAAAACAAGCCGAGTTAAAGCAAATTCAGCAGCAATGGGAGAGACTTGCCGAGCAGATAATGGAGATGGAAGCATAATAGCTCGTTTCAGACTTACGAAGTTTCAATTACTTCGTAAGTCTTTAAAACCTCATTTCGCCTTCAGAATTTGTGAAATTTTTATAACCTATAATGACATCTTGAGTTAGCTTTTTTAGTTATTATTGCGCTATGAGGAAATACGTTTGTATCATTCTATTACTATTTATCGCTTTAAATAGCCTTGCCCAACAGCCATACGATGACAACGTTTACAACGCCCACATAAAAAGCGTAGAGTTTTATAATACGCAAAAACAGGCCTCCTTCCCGGCAATAACATTAAAATCCGGCGAGCAGGTGTTATTGGCGTTTGATGACCTGCGTGGAGGGAGTCGTAATTATTATTATACCATCGAGCATTGCGATAGCAAATGGAACTCATCCAATATAGCAACTGCCGAATATTTACAAGGCTTTACTGATGACCGCCTGACGGATTACATTTATTCTTCAAACACCGTTCAAAAATATACGCATTACGAGTTAAAGCTGCCAAATGATAACATCGCACCTAAAATATCAGGAAACTACATTTTAAAAGTTTATGAGGATGGTGATCAATCAAAAATGATACTTACCCGCAAGTTGTATGTAGTGGGCAACCGGGTATCGGTAACTGCTGATATTGCAACTTCTAATGATGTAACCTTACGGCAAACCAATCAAAAGATAAATTTCCAGGTTAACTACCAGGGCCTGATGGTACAAAATCCAAATTCGGACATCCATGTATTATTAATGCAAAACGGCCGTACCGAAACAAGCATTTGGAATAATACACCCACCAATATCCGCGGGTCGCAACTGACATATAATGATACCTATACCGATGACTTTCAGGGCCGGAATGAATTCAGGCACTTTGATACGCGTAGTTTAAAACTTAACTCGGATCGTATATCGCATATTTATCATGACACGGCATATACCGTAGTTTTATTAGGCGACCCGCTTAGAAACTCGGCCAATTACCTGTTTCAATATGATAACAACGGCAATTTTTTCATCTTAAACCAGGATGGCAGCGATCCGCGCCGCGATGGCGATTATGCGCACATGTATTTTAGCCTCGCCGCCAATAAAACAGATAAGGAGGGTTCGGCCTATATAGTAGGTAAGTTTAACGATTATAAAATTGATGAGCGCAGCAAAATGGATTACGAACCCATTAAGGGCCGTTTTTTTACTAACCTGTTTTTAAAACAAGGTGTGTACGATTATGAATATGTGTGGGTAGACCATAGCACAAATAAGCCCGATGACGTTGCCATAGAAGGCGCCCACTTTGAAACGGAGAATGACTACCAGCTATTGGTTTACTACCGCCCCGCTACCGCCCGCTGGGATGAACTGGTGGGGTACAGGTTATTGAATACAGTAAAGAAATAATTGTTGCAACAAAAGCACCCGGTAACTGTAGTAGATGCATGGATGATGTAAAAGTTACCGTTAAAGTGGGGCAGTTAGAGTACGATTATGATATAATTAAGAATACTGATAACTATACTATAATGCAGCAGGGCAAACAGATTGCCGTGATTGAATATCGTGACGAGTGGGTGCAGATATCAGGCAAACATTTACCTGATGGCGCTATCGAAGAAATAATTCATGCGATAGAAGTAAACTACAATTAGTTAGACTTAGGTATTCTTTATTTTCTGGCGATTACGGTCATTTCTTTTTAAAAAAAATTTCTCACCCTAAATATTACACAGGTAATAAATATTGGGCAGGTACAGCATATTGATGTTTAAACACATGATATTCGTGGCGATTTTTATATAAATTTGTCTTGGTTCTGAAGTAACATTTATAGCTAAAATTTGCGGTTAGTAGCTATAATTTGTACCTTAAACGCTTTAAATTGAGTTTAACTTTACAGCGTTTAAAACTTTCCAAACATTACCACACAATGAATAAATTTCACCGGTTATTATTAATAGGTGCATTGGTAACGGTTACCCGTCCAGGCATCGCGCAGCAAATAAAATTGAGTGCCGATGTTAAACAGGCGCTCACTAAGGTAAGCCCAGACCAGATTAAGGCAGATATTGCTTACCTGGCCGATGATAAGCTTCAGGGCCGCTTACCCGGCACACCGGGTTTCCAGATGGCAATTGATTATGTGGTTGGCCGCTTACAATCATTAGATGTAAAACCTGCCGGCGAGAACGGTACATGGCTGCAGCAGGTTAAATTGCGTAGAGCTTTTGTTAAAACTCCTGCTATTACATTAGATAATGGCCTGCCCGTAATAAGCGGGACCGATTATACTATTTCGCCTAACCCTGTAATGCCGGCAGTTAATTTTAACGCGCCATTAGTATTTGCAGGCTATGGCATTAGTGAGCCTGCCCTGGGTTACGATGATTATGCCGGGCTTGATGTAAAAGGTAAAGTAATAGTTATCACCCGCGGGTCGCCTGATAAATTTTCATCGTCAGTTGCCGCACATACCATGAATGCCGCTAAAATTTTAAAGGAAGCTGCGGCGCATGGTGCAATAGGCGTAATTATGGCAAATGCCGATTCTACTTTACGCATGACGGCTGCAAACAGGGGTGTTTATAGTGTATTAGATAAACAAGGCAATGTTGTGGTAAGCAGAACGTATGCCAACAAAATAAATATGGTAGCCGCGTTTGGTTATAAACTATTTAATACTTTGTTAAAACAATCGGGCAAATCAATGCCTGCGTTGTTAGCACAATTAAAAGCGGGCACGCCGGTATCATTTCCTTTAAATACAGGTATACATGCTTCATATACATCAACTTATATAGATGTGATGGGCTATAATATTATAGGCAAAATAGAAGGGTCTGATCCTATATTAAAAAAACAATACATTGTTCATAGCGCTCACTTAGATCACTTAGGCGTAAGCACACCTGTAGAAGGCGATTCTATTTATAATGGCGCGCATGATAATGCTTCGGGTGTGGCAAGTTTATTAGGTATTGCCACTATCTATAAAAATATCAAAGTAAAACCCAAAAGATCCATTTTAACGGTATTTGTAACCGGCGAAGAGTTGGGCGAATTAGGCTCGGGCTTTTTTGCCAAAGAGCCAACAGTACCGATTAAAGATATAGTTGCCGATGTTAATACCGATATGCCCACTATTATTGCACCGTTGCTGTCTGTTACAGCATTGGGTGCAGAACATTCTTCATTATCCAAACAGGTAGCAGAAGCGGCAGGATATTTAGGTTTAGGAGTTGAAGACGACCCCGAACCCAAACAGGCGCGCTTTACACGAAGCGATCAGTACAGCTTTGTTTTAGCAGGAATACCTGCACTGCACATTAAATATGGCAGTAAAACTGTGGATGGTAAGAATAATATGAACGATTTGGTGGCGCCATGGAGGGCCAAATATTACCATAAACCGCAGGATGATATTAATGGTATATTTGATTTTGAAGCCGGAAAAAAATACGCGCAGCTTAATTTTCTGATTGGTTACCTGGTGGCCCAGGATCCAATTAAACCTACGTGGAACAAAGGCGATATTTTTGGTACAAATTAAATTGATACGTTATACTAAATAATGCTATAATGAACGGGATACTAATACAACCCATACGGCTATCTACTCGTATTGTATAAAATATCTCGCTACCATTCGGAATAGTGTGAATTAATAAATATAAAAAAATGAATAATATTGAGTTGGAACAGGCGTCTTTACTGACAGATTTAAAGTGTCCTGAGTGTGGTACAATACATGATGCCGCGGTTATTAATACAGTTTGTATAAATTGCGCATCAACTTTATTTGCACGTTATAATCTGCATACGGGCATTAGCAAGGATATTTTAATAGGTCGCCCGGCAACCATGTGGCGCTACCGGGAGTTTTTGCCGGTTATTGATGAGAAAAACATTGTTACCCTTGGCGAGGGTTTTACACCGATACTTCCCGTTAAAAATTTGAAGAAATTTACCGGTGATAATGAGGTTTTCTGGAAAGATGAATCAGGCAACCCAACGGGCTCATTCAAGGCAAGGGGAATAAGCGCCGCTGTGTCCAAAGCAAAAGAATTAGGCATCCAAGCCATTGCCACACCAACCGCAGGTAATGCCGGTGGCGCGTTAGCCGCCTATGCAGCAAGCGCGGGTGTAAAGGCCATTGTGTATATGCCCAAACAAACCCCTAAAGTTTTTAAAGATGAATGCCACCTTTATGGTGCCGAACTGGTAGAGATAGATGGCAACATAAGCGATTGCGGCAAACTTGTAAATGAACATGCCCTGTTAAATAACTGGTTCCAGGTATCAACGCTGAAAGAACCCTATCGCCTGGAAGGCAAAAAAACAATGGGTTATGAAATTGCCGAGCAGTTTAACTGGCAATTGCCCGATGTTATACTTTATCCAACCGGAGGCGGTACGGGCCTGATAGGTATATGGAAGGCTTTTGACGAAATGGAGCAATTGGGCTGGATAGATAGCAAGCGCCCACGCATGGTAACCGTACAGTCTGAAAGTTGTGACGGTATAGTTAAAGCCTTTCATAGCGGTAAAACGGTATCAGAATTTGCTGATGGCGGGTTTACCATAGCCAACGGCCTGCGTGTACCCAAACCTTATGCCGATAAAGTAATACTAAAAGTATTGCGCGAAAGTAATGGTACTGCCATTACCATAAGCGATGACGAAATGAGCACCGCCCTAAAAGAAATAGCCAAAAACGAGGGTATGCTGATGGCACCCGAAGGCGCGGCCCTATGGCAGGCCTATAAAAAGCTTAAAGCCACCCAATGGATACAACCCGGCGAAAAGGTATTATTGATTAATACAGGTAGCGGGTACAAGTATTTGGAAAATATAATGTAGGTCATTACTCATCGTCAGATGACACAAATTTTTAAAAAGCCTCAAGTTGAAAGATTTGGGGCTTTTTGGTGTTCCACGCTGTCCGAATTAGAGGCATCGACTCTGTAATACTTTTATTGCTATTAATAGCATAAATTGGTAAATTTGAGAAAGCAAAAAATAAATATGCTATTACTAATTAACATAGAGGACAAAAAGGCCGATAGGTTTATGGAATTAATTAAAAATAATTCTGACGCGAAAGTTAAGTCGATTTCTGCGCCGGATGCGGAGCTTTTTGCAGAGATAAATGAGATTAAAAAAGCCTTTAAAAATGCAGAAAAAATAAAAACAGGTAAACTCAAGGGCCGTTCGGCAGATGAATTGTTAAATGAGTTATAATGTTTTAACAATTACACCTTTTGATAAACAACTAAAAAAGCTTGTCAAAAAGTATCCATCATTAAAAACTGAAATAGCAGACCTTATAAATCAACTAAAAACTGAGCCTGATAAGGGGATATCGCTTGGTAACGACTGTTATAAGATACGGCTTGCAATTGCATCTAAAGGAAAAGGTAAATCGGGCGGCGCACGTGTAATTACCTACTTAACAATTACCGATAGTGAAATATATTTGTTATCAATATATGATAAATCGCAGCAATCAGATATTGAAGATAAGGATTTACTTCGCCTGATTGATTTAATAAGATAGCGTTTCCGTTCTGCCCTTGTTGACAACTGTTACGTCCTGTTCCTCTTCCTAAAAATTGAACACCCCCCTTAACAGCAGCGGTAATTATTGCAAATTAATTCCGAAATTCGCCACATGCTGCAAATCCAACAGAACGTTTCGCTTAAAAATTTCAATACTTTCGGGGTAGAGGCCAATGCAAGCTTTTTTGCCGAGATAAACCACGAAGATGAATTAGTAGAACTGTTTATGGACCCCCAATGGCAGCAAACCGAACGGTTGGTTATTGGCGGCGGCAGTAATTTGTTGCTGATAAACGATTTTGAGGGATTAGTTATCCGCATAAATATTCGCGGTATTGAACATCGCATCAACCATAACGAAGTATTTATTGAAGCAGGCGCGGGCGAGGTATGGAACGACCTGGTAAATTTTTGCGTAACCCGCAATTATGCCGGGTTAGAAAATTTGAGCCTTATCCCCGGCTCGGTAGGTGCATCGCCCATACAAAACATAGGCGCGTATGGCGTTGAGCTAAAAGACGTGTTCCATAGTTGTAAAGCTTTTGAAATAAGTACCGGTCAGTTTAAAACCTTTAGTAAAGACGACTGTAAATTTGGCTATCGCGAAAGTGTTTTTAAAAGTGAGCTGAAAGGGCAGTACATTATCGTATCGGTAAAATTAGAATTATCACTAATACCCGATATTAATTTGCGCTACGGCGCGATAGAGCAGGAATTGGTTAACCGTGGTATTACAGATCCTACTATAAAAGATGTATCGCAAGTGGTATCACATATCCGTGTAGCCAAACTGCCCGATCCATCAACCATTGGTAATGCCGGCAGCTTTTTTAAGAATCCGGTTATTACTGCTGATGAGTTTGGCCCGATAAAAGAAAAATTTCCTGAAATTGTAAACTATCCGGCGGGCGAAGGGTTTATTAAATTAGCAGCGGGCTGGCTCATTGAGCAATGCGGATGGAAAGGAAAAATAGTGGGTAATACCGGCACCTGGAAAAACCAGGCCCTTGTTTTGGTGAACCACGGCGGTGCAACGGGCGAAGAAGTGTACAGCTTTTCGTCGCAAATCATAGACAGTGTGTACACTAAATTTGGCGTTATCCTACAACGCGAAGTGAATATTATCAGTTAATTTATTTTACTGATCGGCAATTCTATAAGTGTAATTTTAGTGTCATCCGGGTTAATTATTATTGAAGTATTGTATATAAATATCTGTAAATTAATATATTGTGATTTTGTTAGTGTATTTAGTACACTTATGGTTATTTTAATAACTGTTGTAAACTGTTTGATTAATGCTTTTGTATAGTGGTATGCTGTTTGTCTACATACTAATACAAAACATTTAACAAATGACAAAGATTGAGTTTAACACCCTAGTACTACGTCAGGCAAGTTCATTAAGGTCATACGCCTTACACTTTACTCATGACGCAGATGATGCTAACGACCTTGTCCAGGACACGATGTTGAAAGCCATAACTTATTACAATAAGTTTAAAGAAGGTACAAATTTAAAAGGATGGTTATATACCATCATGAAAAACACCTTCATCAATAATTACCGCCGTTTTGTTAAAATGAGCACTTTTGTTACCAAGTCTGATGAAATATCATCGCCTAACCTGGTATTTAGCTCTACCAAAAATCAAGGCGAAACAAAATTTGTAATGGATGATATTAAAAAAGCTTTAGACAGGTTGCCTGAAGATTATTACGTGCCATTCACCATGTATTTTGAGGGCCACAAATACCACGAAATTGCCGACCATTTAACAATCCCAATCGGAACAGTTAAAACACGCATACACGTTGCCCGTAAATTATTAAAGAAAAATTTAAAAGCATATGATAATGGTGTTAAAAAACCAATATATGCAGAGAACTAATCCATATTAAACTCAACATATATATCAGGAAAGAACCCGCTTTTAGAGCGGGTTTTTTTTGTAGCGATTATTTTTAATTCCTGTTGATATTGTTTTGCCGGTATTTTCGATCATTCTTACTTAAAAAGCGAATTATCTGACAGAGATTTGCCGGTTAATTCGCTATTTTTACAGCAATGAATCAGCAAATTACTCTAGACACAATTAACCGGGCGCACGATCGTATCCGTCCGTACATTCACCGTACACCGGTGTTAATTAATCAAACCATAAATAGTTGGGTTTGCGCGTCCATATTCTTTAAATGCGAAAATTTCCAGAAGATAGGCGCCTTTAAGGCGCGGGGAGGATTAAATGCAATTTTACAAGTAGCGGCAAATAATGAAGGTAAAGCCATTACTACGCACTCATCCGGCAATCATGCCCAAGCAGTGGCTTTCGCAGCGCGGATAGTTGATTTGCCGGCTTATGTAGTTATGCCCAGCAATGCCCCGCAGGTTAAAAAAGATGCTGTAAAAGGCTATGGTGCCCAGGTAATAGAATGCGAACCCAATATTGCTGCGCGCGAGGCAGGTGTAGTAGAAGTAATTAATCGCACGGGCGCTGTATTGGTACATCCGTTTGATAATGACCGTGTAATTGCCGGGCAGGCTACCGCGGCTAAAGAGTTGCTGGAAGACGCCGGAGAGGATCAACCATTCGATGTTATATTTACGCCGGTGGGCGGAGGTGGCATGCTTAGCGGAACCGCATTGGCGGTTCATTACCTATCGCCCCAAACAAAGGTAATTGGCTGCGAACCGGAAGGTGCCGCTGATGCTATATTATCTTTTAAAAGCGGAAATGTAGAGACGGCCCCTTATATAAAATCTGTCGCGGATGGTTTGCTGCCTAATTTAAGTGAACGCACGCTGGCTATAATCCGCGCGTATGTAAGCGATATTTTAACCGTATCAGACGAAGAGATAATTGCTGCCATGAAACTGATATGGGAGCGAATGAAGATCGTTATTGAGCCATCAAGCGCGGTGGCACTTGCAGTTGTGCTAAAGCATAAAGATAAATTCGCCGGGCAAAAAATAGGTATCATCCTTACCGGCGGGAATGTTGATATGGGCAAACTGCCTTTTTAGCCTCATCCAATTTCTTTGTTTGGAGAAGACTTTAGATAAAAATTTACTATAAAATATATTTCAATGCCAATTAATTCAACTTTAGCTCATCTTCAAACCCCATGTTTAATATTGGATGAGGAACGCATGGTACGAAATATTACCCGCCTGCGTGCTCATTTAAACGGGTTGGGTGTGCCTTTGCGCCCGCATTTAAAAACAGCTAAGTCTGTCGAGGTAGCTAAATATTTAGTGGATGAGCAGCAAAACTCTGCCACTGTATCTACCTTAAAGGAAGCCGAAATATTTGCCGAAGCAGGAATAAAAAATATACTATACGCGGTAGGCATCGCCCCGCATAAATTGATTAGGATAGCCGCCTTACGCGCCAAAGGTGCAGATATAATAGTTATATTAGATAATCTTGAACAGGCAAAAGCGATAACCGATTTTACCAAAATTATTAACGACCGTATTCCTGTACTCATTGAAATAGACTGCGACGGTCACCGATCAGGCATTGCGCCTGATGATGCCGAAACCATGATAGCTATTGGTAAAGCGTTAATAGCTGGCGGGGCCGAGCTGCGTGGCGTATTAACCCACGCCGGTAAAAGCTATACATCCCGCAACAAAGCCGAGTTGGAAATGTATGCCGAACAGGAACGAGCGGCTGCAGTAAAAGCGGCAACTACTTTGCGTGAGGCGGGCTTGCCTTGCCCTATAGTTAGCGTAGGCTCATCGCCAACGGCGCATTTTGCCCGTAATTTGGATGGCGTTACCGAAGTACGTGCCGGTGTATTTGTTTTCTTTGACCTGGTGATGGCCGGTATTGGGGTTTGTAATGTTGATGATATTGCCTTGTCTGTATTGGCAACGGTTATCGGTCATCAAAAGGATAAAGGTTGGATTTTGGTAGATGCCGGGTGGATGGCCATGTCGCGTGATAGGGGAACTTCAAGGCAAACTGTTGATAAGGGTTATGGCGTAGTCTGTGATGCTAACGGCAAGCCCTATACAGACCTTATCATGATTGACGCCAACCAGGAACACGGTATACTAGCTATTCAGCCAAATTCAACAGCACAACTTCCTGAGTTAGAAGTAGGCGACCTTGTACGTATTTTACCCAACCATGCATGTGCCACCGGTGCGCAGCATGATTATTATAATGTAATTAACACACAACAACAAGTGGTGGCTAAATGGTCACGCTTTTCTGGATGGTAATATGAAAGAATCAATTAAAATAATAAAAGTAGAAGGTGCACCCGCGCCTGCGGGTCATTATTCGCCGGGTATTGCTTATAATGGCATGTTGTTTATATCGGGCCAGTTGCCCGTAAGGGCCGATGGTACCCATACCAATACCGAACCATTCGAAGTACAGGCAAGACAGACGATTCAAAACGTATTAGCCATTTTAAAAGCTGCCGGAAGTGACGCGTCTGACCTGTTAAAAGTAACCGTATACGTAGTAGGCATTGAAAACTGGAAAATCTTTAATCAGATCTACATAGAAATGATGGGCGATGCAAAACCAGCCCGTGCGGTAGTACCGGTGCCCGAGTTGCATCACGGTTATTTGATAGAGATAGAGGCGACGGCAGCGGTGTAGGTACCTGGATTTACGTATAAATTTATTAGTACTTAACCTGGCTATAATTTGTCAGCCCCATATCAAAATGTGCCGTGCATCTGCGCTTAGCCCATAACTCTTACTATAAAGCTTTACCTTCATTTTAAATTACAACAACTAATAAAATGGAATATAGACAATTGGGAGCATCGGGATTATTTGTCCCGGTATTAAGTTTTGGAACGGCCACCTTTGGCGGTGGTAATGAGTTTTTTAAAGCATGGGGTACTACACAACTGGATGACGCCAAAAAGATGGTACATCTGTGTCTTGATGCGGGGGTTAACTTGTTTGATACGGCTGATGTTTATTCAAACGGCTTATCAGAAGAAATACTGGGTAAGGCATTGGCAGGTTTGCGTGATAAAGTATTGATATCAACCAAAGCCACCTTTAATATGGGCGGCGGACCTAACGATGTCGGTTCATCACGTTACCATCTCGTTAAATCATGTGATGATAGTTTGCGCCGTTTAAATACAGATCATATAGATATTTACCACATGCACGGTATGGACGGCAATACGCCTGTTGAAGAAACACTGCGTGCATTGGATGATCTGGTTACCAGCGGCAAGGTGCGTTATATAGCCTGTTCTAACTTTTCGGGGTGGCATTTAATGAAATCGCTATCAGTGTCCGAGCGTTATGGCTGGTCTAAGTATGTGGCCCATCAGGCCTATTATTCGCTGCTCGACAGGGAGTTTGAGTGGGAGCTGATGCCATTAGGTATCAATCAAAACGTAAGTACCATAGTATGGAGCCCGCTGGCCTCTGGTCAGTTAACCGGGAAGTTCCGCAGGGGGCAGCCCATACCACAGGATAATCGCCGGAGCCAGGGCGGCAGCCATGGACCGGAAACTAATTTTGAGCGCCTGCACACCATTATTGATGCATTGGATGAAGTGGCAGAAGAGACCGGCAAATCAATAGCGCAGGTATCTTTAAACTGGTTATTGCAGCGCCCAACAATTGCCAACATTATAATAGGCGCCCGTAACGAAGAGCAGCTTAAACAAAATTTAGCAGCGGTAGGGTGGAACCTTACTGTTGAGCAGATCAAAAAGCTGGATGCTGCAAGCGAGATTGCACCCATATATCCTTACTGGCACCAGCGCCAGGATACAAAACTTAATCCGTTACCTAAGTTTTATTAATAATTGGTAACAAGAATGTAGATTATGGCACTGTATTTTGCCGGGTAAATAATAACGTCTATCTTCGAAAGAGTAGACGTTATTATTTTTTTATACCAATTAAACCTATCAGCACTAAGCTGATGTACCTCAATCTATATGAAAACTAAAATTACCTTTTTAGCTTGTTTGCTATGCTTTACAACCATTTGCCGGGCACAGAGCAAGCATAGCAAAACCTCTTTATTTCCTACCTATAAAGGTTTGATAATGGCTGGTTACCAGGGGTGGTTTAGGGCAGAGGGAGATGGCAGCGGGTCCAAAAGATTTGCCTATGGTAATGAACAGCGCGGCGGCATGGATATGTGGCCCGATGTTACAGAATATGCAAAAACCTATCAAACATCATTCGTGCTTAAAAGCGGCGAGAAGGCCAGGGTATTTAGCTCGTATGATAAAAGTTCGGTCGATCTTCATTTTAAATGGATGCAGCAATATGGTGTAGACGGTGTTTTTGTGCAGCGCTTTTTCGGCACGGTACGCAGCCGGGATAAAGAGTCGTCGGTAGTATTGAAAAACGCGTTAGAAGCTGCTTCAAAATATAAAAGGGCCATTGCCATAATGTACGACCTATCTGGCCTGGCCGCCAAAGGCGAAGATTGTACTAAAATAATTGACGATTGGAAATACCTCGTCGATGAGTTAAAAGTAACTAACCAGGATGGCGCAAAAACCTATCTTAACCATAACGGCAAACCTGTTGTTGCCATTTGGGGCATCGGCTTTAATACCCGCCCATATAATATCAGAAACATCGGTATAGAAAAAGTAATAGATTTTTTAAAGAACGATCCGGTGTATGGAGGTTGCACCGTAATGCTTGGTGTACCTAACCAGTGGCGCGAGCTTAGGGCAGATTGTTTGCACGACCCCTATTTACATACATTAATAAAGTCGGCAGATATTATTTTTCCGTGGAGTGTACAGCGTTACTCGCCGCTAATGCATAATGATATGGATAGGTTTAAGGATGACCGTATTGATGATATGAAATGGTGCGCCGAAAATCATATTGATTATGTGCCAACCGTATTTCCTGGTTTTAGCTGGCATAACCTGAGTGTTTATGAGTTCCCGGATGATATTAAACCGGCGGGCTCTATACCACGGGAGGGGGGTAGGTTTTATTGGCAGCAAATGTATACGGTGCTTTCAATAGGCTCGCCTATGGTATATGTAGCTATGTTTGATGAAATGAACGAAGGAACAGCTATCTTTAAAACTACTGATAATCCCCCCGTAAGCCAAAACATACAATTTATAAATATGGATGGCAAACCGTCTGATACTTATTTGTGGCTAACAGGCGAAGCAGGGAAAATGTTAAGAAATGAAATACCTTTAAGCAGTAAGATGCCGGTGAGGCAATAAACAGGTAACAATGAAGCGTATTCTGCCTGTAATAGTTATAGCTCAATTTTTTTGTACTTCACTATGGTTTGCGGGCAACGCGGTTATTGGCGATATAGCGAAACAGTTACACCTGGAGCCAACCTATTTGGCTCACCTGGCTAGTGCTGTACAATCTGGCTTTATTGTAGGCACCCTTATTTTTGCCATATTGAGCATTGCCGACAGGTTCTCGCCGGTTAAGGTTTTCTTTACTTGTGCAACTATAGCCGGTGTAATTAATTTGGCAGTAGTTATTAATGGAGTGAGTTCGACAGAATTATTATTGCTGCGATTTTTAACCGGATTTTTTCTTGCCGGAATTTACCCTGTGGGGATGAAGATAGCATCAGACCATTACCAACAGGGGCTTGGAAAATCATTAGGATTTTTAGTTGGCGCTTTGGTTTTAGGGACAGCTTTCCCTCATTTATTAAAAAACATGACGGCGGCCCTACCGTGGAAATATGTTATTTTTTCAACATCCCTGCTTTCGGTTATTGGCGGGTTGGCTATGTTTTTGTTAGTTCCTGATGGGCCATACCGCAGGCCCGGGCAAAAGGTAAATTTGGTTGGGTTTTTAAATGGTTTCCGTAACGTAAAGTTCCGGTCTGTTGCTTTCGGGTACTTTGGCCACATGTGGGAGCTATACGCTTTTTGGGTATTTGTACCGGTGATATTAAGTGCTTATAAAAGTCGTTACCCGGCTGCCGGGTTTAATATTCCCTTATTATCGTTCCTTATAATTGCGGCTGGCAGCGTTTCCTGTGTGTTTGGCGGATTATTATCGCAACGTTTTGGGGCGAAAAGAGTAGCTTCAATTGCATTACTTACATCATGCGTTTGTTGTATCATTTCTCCATTATTATTGTTTAGCAATTCGGCAGTGGTGTTTATTGCGTTCCTGTTTATATGGAGCATGGCTGTTATTGCCGATTCGCCGCTGTTTTCTACCCTCATTGCTCAAAATGCACCCGCCGAATCAAAAGGCACATCGCTAACTATTGTAAATTGTATAGGCTTTACTATTACTATTATCAGCATACAATTAATAAACGCGCTACGAAATGAAGAAAATGTACAATACATTTACATGCTGCTTGCCATTGGGCCAATATTGGGGCTGATAGCATTGCTTAGCAACAAAAAGAGGTTTAGCGAATAAAAAAATAAAATGAAAATTACAGCATTAAGCGAACAGGAAGTTAAACAACTAAGAGCCGAAACTAAAGGGACAGCAAGCAAAATACACTTTAACAACGCCGGCACTGCTTTGCCGCCTAATGTGGTGGTTGAAACCGTTGTTAATTATTTGCAGGAAGAAGCCGTTCAAGGCGGATATGAAACCGAATTTAAATATAAGGATGAGTTAGAAAACACCTACTCGTTAATAGCAAAACTGCTAAACGCGCATAAGGATGAAATTGCCGTTGTAGAAAATGCAAGTACCGCCTGGGGCCTGGCTTTTAATGGGATAGACTTTAAAAAAGGCGATGAGATCATTATCTCTGAAATGGAGTATATAACCAATGTAATAGGGGTTATAAATGTTAAAAAGGCTTATGGTGTAGAAACTAAGGTGATACCAAATGATGAACAGGGTAACTTTTCGTTAGCTGCATTGGAGGCTGCTATTTCGCCGCAAACTAAATTGATAGCGGTTACTCATATCCCCTCCACAGCTGGCGGTATGATGCCCATTGTTGAAATAGGTAAGATTGCCCGCAGACACAATATTTTGTATTTGCTGGATGCCTGCCAAAGTGCCGGACAAGTGCCTGTTGATGTAGAAGAAATAGGCTGCGACATGCTATCGGTAACCGGGCGCAAGTACCTTAGGGCACCCAGGGGAACCGGCTTTTTATATGTAAGAAAAGAGGTGCAGGATAAACTGAAGCTTTTATTTATGGACGGCTTTAGCACCCCAACAGTAAGCGTTGATGATTACAAGGTTAGACCAGACGCAAGGCGTTTCGAGTTGTATGAAAAGAGCCGCGCGCTAACCCTGGGCCTGGGTAAAGCCGTTGAATATGCTTTGGATATTGGGGTAGACAGGATATGGCAGCGTATACAATTATTAGCCGGCTTTATGCGGCAGGAACTAAGAAAAATTGATGGCATTACCGTACATGATTTTGGTGCCGAACAATGCGGCATAGTTACATTTTCTGTAGCCGGGATAGATAGCGCGGCAGTAAAGAGCAAGCTGGCCGAAAAGCAGATCAATGTATCTGTTGGCCTCGCCAAATCAACGCTGATCTATATGAATAAGAATCATTTGGCCAGCATTGTAAGGGCATCGGTACATTATTATAATACCGAAGAAGAGATATTGGTGATGTGTAAAGAATTGGCAGCTATCGCATAGCTTAAGTGCCAATTATTTTTAATGAACTTTTAGAAAAGTATTTAGTAAAGTTTATTAACAACACACTAAATAAAATAACAAATAATCCCAGCAATTGCAGGCTTGAAATAATTTCTCTGGCAAACAGGGTGCCCAATAAAACGGCTATAACCGGGTTTACATAAGAGTGTGTGCTTACTTGTGTGGCCGGCCTTACTGATAGTAGCCAAACATAAGCGCTAAATGCGATGATCGAACCAAAAACAATTAGATAACCTATAGCCAGCCATGCGTGCATCGGTACTTCGCTGATGTTAAATGTACTAAACTCGTTATCGGCAAAGCTGGCGGGAATATAAACCAGGCCCGCAAAAATCATTTGCCAGGCAGTATTTATACGGGCAGGCGCATTGCTTCCCTGCCTTTTTGAATATAGCCCACCAGCCGCCCAGGCTGCCGGGCCAAACAGTAACAACAATAAGCCAATTAATTGTGCCCGGCTAAATTTTCCGTTAACAGATTTGTTTATTGCCTCGCCAAACAACAAAAACACACCGCCAAAGCCTAACACCAGGCCGCTTAAGGTGGTTTTGCTTTTAAAGTTTACGTTCCAGTTTGCTCTGTCAAGCATTACAAACCAAATAGGATTGGTTGATACCATGATGGCTACCATGGCGCTGGGTAAGCTGCGCTCGGCCCATATTACTATGCCCATGCTAACAAACAACATCAGCAGGCCGCTAACAGCCGAAGTAATGATATCTTTTTTAACCCATAGCTTGTCGCCTTTTATAGCGCACCATGCTAACAATAATCCGCCGGCAATTAAAAAACGTACGGCCCCCATCATCATCGGTGGGAAACCATTTATAGCCATCTGGATAAAAAAGTAAGTAGAGCCCCATACAACATATACTATCGCGTAAGCAATAATAACAAGCGCTGTTGATACCGTTTTTTGATTAGTTGTCATTTATCGGCATCTTTAACACTTATTGAAGCAGCAGTAGGGAAATTTTTAGGTATTGGATAAGTTACCTTTCCGGTTCCGAGCCATTCAACGGCCCTTATCATAGTGGTTTGAAAACCAATACAACGATATCCTAAAGGATAGGTATCTCCTTTCCATAAATGCCCCATGCTTGATACGTATACTTTGCCTTTGCCATATTTAACAATCCACTCAACCGGCCAATTAATGTGGGTAATAGGGTCTGGTGCATAAGATAGTACAGTAAGGTTCTCTGCCGGGCCCCGGGCATATCTGTACAATTCTACATCAGGTGTCATCCATTGTTTAGGATAGCCTTTGTTGATAGGATGATTTGTTAGTACGTGTATTTGCAAATCGCTGCGGTCGCCATGAAAAGTACCCTGCCCTTCGCCCGGTGGTATGCGATTAATTTTGCCAGCCGAATCGACTACTAAAGCATACCCATAAGTTTTGGGCCGCCAGCCCAGGCCTATTATTTTGTTATATTCTTCCCAATCCGGATAAGCATTATTGGCCGAGTGAAGGATATACAGCCCGCCGCCATCCTTAACATAGTTTTCTAATTCTTCCTGCACTCTTCGCGGCCATTTTAAGCGGGCATTTTGAATGTTATTGGTGTTTTGAATAACTACATCAAAATTTTTAAACTTAGGGTCCCATGAGGTCCAGCTGGTATCTTCCGGGGTTGCGGGTGCAGTAGAAACAGTGATTGTAAACCGGCCCGTTTCATTTAAAATTTGTTTTACAATTTTAGTTGTTTGCCGCCAGTCATGATTGCTAAAACCATCCACAATAAGCACCCTTACAGGCTTTTGCGCAAACAAAATTATTGGCAAAATACATAGGCCAAAAACAGATAAGAATTTTTTAAAAGGCATAACGGTTTAAGTTAATAAACAATAATACCATTTTACCGCCAATATTCTACCGTAACAAGTACAATAAACAATGCCAGCTTTTAAAAAAAGATCGACTATGGTATATTATATTGTTGGTATATTGTCCCAACTGTCCCAACTGTATTCACGTGTCCCTGGGACAGACACCTAATTAAACGTGTACCAACGTGTTCGTGGGACAGTACAGTGGCAATATTTAACGGGTATAGGTTATTGCTGCATTTGCTTAATGCTCTTCTATCACCGATAAAATATTACCTGCCGGGTCTTTGAACCAGGCTATGTTAGGTCCATGGCCATCACTTCGGGCAATGCCTTTTTCGTCTGTTTTTAGCTGGCCGTCGTACTGTTCAAAAGCTACTCCCTTTTTTATTAATTCATCCACGGCCCCATCAATATTTGGCACCGGGAAATTAAGCACGGTATAAGTTGCGGGTTCGTGGTTAGGTTTGGGGTAAACCATAATGTTGTTGCTGCCGGGTATATGCAAGTCAATTAATCCCATTGGGTTATCAACTACTTCAATACCTAAAACTTCGGCATAAAATTTTTTTGCTTTCTGCAAATCATCTACAGAAAAACTGCTAAATGCTTTTGTGTTCTTGAACATAGTGATGTGTTTTTAATTTAATACTCGTAACTGGCTATTTGTTCATTTAAGACATTAACATACGGATGTATAATTAGTTTGTAGTGTTTTACCCATACTAAGCTGAGGTGGTAAGTACAAAGATGGTGATATAGCTGTTATTGTCGATTATTATATTGTTAAAATCGACAGTAAAAAAAGATATATTTTTGAGTTTTTTGCAATTAATAGGTAGAAAAATTATTATGTTTACATAACAATCAATTAACACCCAACCGGGACTAAATCAAAATCATGAGAAAATTTTTATTGATCGGCCTTACGTTATTGCCTTTTTTAGGGCTTGCGCAAGGTTTCCAGGTTAATTTGCACGGAGAAAAGCAAATTGGCATGGGCCATACAGGAACGGGACTATTGCAGGACGGCGCTTCTGTATTGTTTAATCCGGGTGCGGTAGCCATGTTGCCAGAAAACTATGTCCAGGGTGGAATAAGTCCGTTGTTCTTTAATTCGGCATTCTTAGCTACCGGCTCAAACCAGCAGGAAAACAACAAAAACCAAATTGCTACGCCATTTAGCGTTTATGCAGTATGGGGACCTAAAAAATCGCCATGGAAAGTAGGCCTGGGTGTTTATACGCCGTTTGGCGGTTTAACAGATTGGGGTACCTCATGGTCTGGTAAATACGCTTTAGAGAGCTTGAATTTAAAAGCAATCTATTTTCAACCTACTATAAGCTATAAATTATGTAATACTATAAGCATTGGGGCGGGCTTTGTATATAACCATGCCAGTGTTGATTTAACCAAAGCTATTCCAACCGCCAGCAGTACAGGTACTGATGGCCAGGCAGAGTTAAAAGGCAACGGAAAGGGATACGGCTTTAATGCCGGTGTATTTATAAAGGCCAGCGAAAAAGTAAACATAGGTTTAACGTATCGCTCTAAGGTTAATACCAAGATTGATGGCGGTGCAGCAACTTTTATAGTACCATCTTCATTATCCGCCAATTTCCCTTCACCTAATACGTTTTCGTCATCCATTCCGTTACCGGCCACAGCATCATTAGGTGTTGGATATTATCCAACCAGTAACTGGACGGTAGCTTTTGATTTTCAATATGTAAACTGGTCGGTTTACAAATCGCTTGATTTTGTGTACGGCCAAACTACTACTACGCTGCAAAACACACATTCGCCGCGCAATTACCAAAATGCATACGATTTTAGGGGAGGCGCGCAATACAAGACATCGCCAACTGTGGCTTTACGTTTTGGCGGCGGTTATGCATCAACGGCAGTTAAAGATGGTTACGTAACCCCGGAGGCTCCTGATGCTAACCGTATTTACGGCACCCTTGGTTTGGGTTATAAATTGGCTAAGCGGCTTGATCTGGATGTATCGTTAGAGTTTGAGCACTTAATGAGCCGTACACAAACAAATATGGAATCTAACCTGTCTGGTACATTTAAAACTGATGTTACTATCCCGGGTTTATCACTTGCTTATCACTGGTAATATTTAACAACGATAAAGATGAAGAATTTTAAAAATTACATATTTATACTGGGCGCGTTTATTTTTATAGTTGCCTGCAAACCCACTATTACCGTGCCCATTTCAAAGGGTTCGGCAGATTTTACCAGATATATCGCGGTAGGGAACTCATTAACTGCAGGCTATGCCGATGGTGGTTTATATCTTAGAGGGCAGTTAAATTCTTACCCCAGCATTATAGCCAAACAAATGGTTTCGGTTGGTGGCGGCAGTTTTAATCAGCCATTGTTTACAGATGCCCAGGCAGATGGCACCGGCTATCAAAAGTTAACCGGTTTTTCAAGCACCGGGTCGCCGGTACTTACTGCTGTGCCGGCGGCTGCTGTGCGTGGTACCATTACCTTGCCGGGTTTAGGTACCATCCCGTTATTTACAAAATATAGCGGCGCGTTAGAGAATTATGGCGTACCGGGTATTAAACTAAATGATATATTAAACCCCGCTTATGGCAATGGTAACCCATATTATGAACGCCTGTTACCAAATGCAAGCCCGACCAATACTACCAATTACCTTGATTTTGTAACTACCAAATCGTTCACATTTTTTACCAACTGGTTAGGCAATAATGATGCGCTATCATACGCTACAAGTGGTGGCGCAGGTGATGTATTGACCGACAAAGCTGCTTTTGCCAACACCTACACCACTTTAATAACACGTTTAACTGCTAATGGTGCAAAAGGCGCCTGTGCGACCATACCTGATGTAACTACTATACCATATTTTAATACGGTAACTGTGCCACTGGTATTAGCCAGTGTACAAAAGGCTAATCCTGCGGTACAGGCGTTATATATTAACGCACTTACTTCAACAGGTGCATACGCGCCGCGCGCGGCAACAGCAGCCGATTTGATTGTGCTAACCTTCCCCACAAGTAAAATAGGTGTACCCAATAGCAGCGGATATCCTTATGGACTGCATCCGGGTAACCCTATAGAAACGCAATATGTTTTAGATGCTAACGAGATTGCTTTAGTTAAAGACTATGTAAACGCTTATAACAATACCATTAAATCTGTATCAGCTTCAAAGGGATTGGCTGTATTTGATGCCTTTACGTTTTTAACCAATTTAAAAGCAAATGGATTACTAATAAATGGAGTAGCTCTTAATTCGAATTACATAAGCGGTGGTATATTCTCTTTAGACGGAGTGCATTTAACGCCGCGTGGTTACTCAATTGTTGCCAACCAGTTTATAACGGCAATTAACAATCAATATAACTCAACTATACCATTGGCAAATGTTTCTGCCTATAATGGCGTATTATTTCCTTAATGTAGTTGCCCGGTAACGCAAAATGCAAAGAGGCCGTTTCATAAGTAATTATGAGACGGCCTCTTTAAAGAAATCGCAAAATGTTTTTACAAAATCCTGTAAAAAAATCCACACTCGCCAGAGTGGAGACAAATCAATGATTTTGAGGCTTCTCATCTGTACTTAATTCGAACCAATTAACAGAGCAATAGAAGCTTTTGTTGAATAAACCGGATCGGTAATATCTTTTGGTAAGGATTTCATGGAATTGCATTTTGTGATTTAAAGCCACCCAAATCATGGGCACCCGGTAGATAGTATTTCATTATAAAATCTTCATAGGTCTGAGAAATCAGAATAAGGTGAGAGTTTATGCCCCTTTAAAATACTATAAGTCGACTTTTGTTTTATTATACTAAAAGTATATTTAGCGGGAATGGTACTTATTTTGAACAGATCCAAAACAACCTATCTGTTTTGATTTTTTCTGCAAATTTTCTGCAAATAAAAAAATCCCCACTCGCCAGAGTGGGGATTAAATCATTGATTTTTAAGCTCCTGAGGCTGGGCTCGAACCAGCGACCCTCTGATTAACAGTCAGATGCTCTAACCAGCTGAGCTACTCAGGAGTATTTTCCGGTTTGGAGTGTGCAAAAGTATGATTTCTGATCTAATTTCACAATATTTGTCAAAAAAAATTATAAAAAATATTAAATGAGTTTAGTAGTTATTGGTACTGTGGCGTTTGACGCTATTGAGACACCCTTTGGGAAGACAGATAAAATTGTTGGCGGCGCTGCAACCTATGCAGGATTAGCGGCAGCTTACTTTTATGATAAGGTAAAAATTGTGGCTGTTGTAGGCGATGATTTCCCTGAAAGTGAGATTGCTGATTTTAGAGCTCATGGTATAGATACCGAAGGACTTCAAGTAAAAAAAGATGAAAAATCGTTTTTTTGGAGCGGTAAGTACCATAACGATATGAACAGCCGGGATACGCTGGTAACCGAATTAAATGTTTTAGCTGATTTTGACCCCATCATCCCTGCAAACTACCAGGACTGTGAATACCTTATGCTAGGTAATCTTACACCACAAGTACAGCAAACGGTTATTAAACGCTTAACAAAGCGCCCTAAGCTTATTGTAATGGATACCATGAACTTCTGGATGGACATTGCAATGGATGACCTGTTAGAAACCATTAAACTGATAGATGTATTAACTATTAATGATGCCGAGGCCCGCCAGTTATCCGGCGAGTATTCATTAGTTAAAGCTGCGCACAAAATTTTAACTATGGGGCCAAAATACCTTATCATTAAAAAAGGCGAGCATGGCGCATTGTTGTTTCATGAGGATAAAATATTTTCAGCCCCGGCATTGCCATTAGCAGAAGTATTTGACCCTACAGGGGCAGGTGATACCTTTGCCGGCGGTTTTATTGGCTACATGGCAAAGGTGGGCACGGTAAACTTTAATAATATGAAAAATGCCATAATTTTTGGCTCGGCGTTGGCTTCGTTTTGTGTAGAGAAGTTTGGTACTGAAAAAATAAAAAATGTAACCCAGGCAGAAATTGCCGAACGCATACAAGAGTTTGTTAATTTATCTGCATTCGAGATAAAGTAATATAATTGCGAAATGCTGATTGCGGAATGAAAAGATACTTTCGCAATCGGCATTTCGCATTTCAACTTATTTTAGCTTCCCTATCGCGTTAAAATTCTGAAACACCCACTCATCATGCGGTGCATCGCCCAGTTCGTGAGTAAGGTCCTGGCCGGCCCAATGCTCATAGTGTTTGCCATTGCGCCACAGGCGGCTGCGTGATACATCATAGATAACGCCTTTATAAGCAATCCACACTTCGGGCTTGTCCTGCCCGTTGCGCAGGGCCAGTTGTGATTTGGTGTATATGGGCAGGTCTGTCATTTTTTCAAATATACTTTTTCAGCGCTCAAATTCAGGCAATAGAGAGTGTTGCGTTGCGCAACACCTATTAAATGCCTTGCGTTATCCGGGCTTTTACATATAGTAACCCTTTGCGGATATTAGAAATCCGGATACGATGATCTAATATTTCATTTACAGGTGTATGCGCTATCTTTTTAAACAACTGCAAATAATAACAATAGGCAACATAAACCCCAAGCCGTACACCTTTGGGTAAAAGCATTATCCCCTTATAGCCTTCGTCAAAATCATGTTGTATATCCGCTTCAATATGTTGTTTATCCTGTTGGGTAAAGTTTTTAAAATCAACACCGGGAAAATAAGTGCGGCCGCGATCTTCATAATCAGATTTTATATCCCGTAAAAAATTGATCTTCTGGAAAGCCGACCCCAAACTTAGAGCCATAGGCATTAATTGTTGGTATAACCCTTTATCGCCCCCGCAAAAAACCTGCAGGCACATTAAGCCTATAACACCTGCCGAGCCATGAATATACGTTTGATAACCAGCATCATCATAAACCTTATGGTCAAGGTCCATTTCCATCGACCGTAAAAATTCTTCTATCAATTGGCTGTCTATACCGTATTGGTTCACCACAATTTGAAAGGAGTGCAAAACGGGGTTCAGGCTTATTTTTTGGTTGATGGCTTTAAAAGTTTCCTGTTTAAAATCGCTGATGAGCCGGGCCTTATCATGGTTATGAAAAGTATCTACAATTTCATCCGCGTAGCGTACAAAACCATAAATAGCATAAACAGGATACCTGAATTGCTTATTAAATGCCCTAATACCTTTGCTGAATGAAGTGCTGTACTTAGTGGTTATTAATTTACTGCATTCAAAACAGGCTTCATCATACAGATCCATCTTAGCCATGCGCTTGGCTTCAAAAGTACATAAAT
>NZ_JAQBOW010000058.1 GCF_028287845.1 Mucilaginibacter sp. | reverse complement strand
ATATAGGGCGATTCTTTGCTCCCGCTGTTATCGGGTACATCTATTATAGGTGAGTATGTAGAGAATTGGGGCGATGTAAAGCCGTCTGAAACTTATGTTATAGTGTCAAAAAGTGATGGTGTTGTATATAAGCGTATTGGCAATAAATTTAAAGATAACAAGAAATTGAAACTGGTATCAGACAACCCTGTATATGAACCTTACGAAATAAACGGAGAGGATATTTTAGAGATATGGAAGGCAAAGGCCTATATATCTACTCATCTTCCATTACCAACACCCGAGCCAACTATGGAAAGCCTTACAAGCATGATGGCGCAGATGCAACGATCAATAGCTAAATTAGAGGGCAACAATTAAGTTACAAAGTAAATATTAAACCTTATGCATATATCTTTATCATAACCAAAACAATAAACATAATGAATATGAAAAAGTTATTATTAGTATGCGCTTTCGTAATTGGAGTTAGTGCAGTAAGCTTTGCCCAGGGGAGGCAACAACAAACTCCGGCACAACAGGTAGAAAGGTTAAAAACACAAATAACAGGTTTAACTGATGATCAGGTAGCTAAGGTTACAACTATTTTTACTGCATCGGCAAAAAGTCAGGATAGCTTAAGGGCTGCAGCAACTGCTGCCGGTACAGACAGGGCCGCAATGAGGCCTGCACAAACTGCCTTAAGAGCAGCACAAACGGCTAAGATCATGGCTATTTTAACTCCAGATCAGGCTGCTGCTTATAAAAAGATCCAGGATGATGCGGCTGCTAGACGCGCCCAAGGTGGTGGTGGTAACTAACGATTTCTAAAACTAGAAAAAAAGCGTTCCCAAAGCGGCGAACGCTTTTTTTTTGCCCTGAATTTTGATTTAGGGCAACATTTAAGTTACATCATTGTACATAATCGGTAAGCCCATATCTTTAACATATCAAACAAATAAAACCCAAACAAAATGAAAAAAATATTATTAGTGTGCCTGTTCTTAATAGGCATTAGCGCGGTTAGCTTCGCGCAGGGCGGACAAAGAAGAGGTGGCGGAACTCCTGAGCAACGTTTAAGAACGCTTAAAACAGCTATAACGCCATTAACGCTTACCGATGACCAGATTGCGAAGCTTACCGTAGTTTATACTGCTTCTTCTAAAAGTATAGATAGCCTAAGAACTGCTACAGGGGATGACAGAAGTGTATTAAGAGAGAAAATGATGCCTGTGATGACAGCTACAAACACTAAAGTTAATGCTATTTTAACCCCGGAACAAGCCGCCGCATATAAAAAGTATACGGATGAAATGCGGGCTAAAATGCAACAAGGCGGTAATTAATGACGCTGACAAAATAAAAAACACGCGCTTGGTAACCGCAACTTTTTCATGGAATGGTCGATATAATGTGCCTATTGGTCGCATTTATTTTAATAAACACCATCATACTTATATATTAGAGTATATAATATTTATCAATTAAACCAAAATACATGAAAAAGTTATTATTTGTATGCGCATTTGTAATGGGAATTTGCGCGGTAAGTTTTGCCCAGGGCAGACAAAGACAAACTCCTGAAGAATCAGCTGCAGCTTTAAAAACATCTTTAACACTTAATGATGACCAAACAGCTAAAGTTAAAACAATTTATGAAGTACAAGCAAAAAGCATGGACAGCTTAAGAACAGCGATGACTGCGGGTGGCGATGCTCCTGACAGGGCTGCAATGATGGCAAAAAGGACTCCAATTACAAATGCTACCAATGCTAAAATCAAAGCTATTTTAACTGCTGACCAGGCTGCTACATTTCAAAAACAGGTAGATGCACAGGCTGAAAGAATGAAACAATTTATGCAAGGCGGTAACTAATCGTTTGAATCTAATAAAAGAAAAGCCCCAATAAACCGGGGCTTTTTTATTACATATTGAAGTATAAATAACTATATATTAGTAAACTAATTTTTAACCAATTAAACCTAAAAGAAATGAAAAAATTATTATTTGTATGCGCCTTCATATTAGGAGTTAGCGCAGTTAGTTTTGCACAAGGCAGACCGAGAATGACACCTGAACAACAATTAGCGTCGGTTAAAACGATGATCGCACCATTAACGCTTAGTGATGACCAGGCTACAAAACTTACTGCTGTTTACACAGCTAACACTAAAAGCACCGATAGCCTAAGAACAGCTGTACCAGACAGAGATGCACGTATGCCGGCACAAACTGCATTAAGAACGGCGCTTACAGCAAAGGTTAATGCCATTTTAACCCCTGAGCAAGCTGCCGCATTAAAAAAAGGGCAAGATGAAATGCGCGCTAAAATGCAACAAGGCGGTAACTAATAACGCAAAACTGATAAAAGAAAAGCCCCGATAAACCGGGGCTTTTTTTATTTTTACCTAAAATTACACATTGGCATCAGCAGAGAAATATATAGAGCAGCGGCTGAATGAAAGGCGCATAGTCGGTTCTTACAGGATTTTAAAGCCTGAAAACAACCTGATTGATTTTTGCTCGAACGATTATTTAGGTTTTTCAAGGTCATCAGCCTTAAAAAATAAAATAAATGAGGAAATAAATAGCAACCATCTTGTTTTAAATGGTGCAACCGGTTCGAGGTTAATATCAGGGAATTTGAATTATACAGAAGAACTGGAAAAAGAAATAGCTAAGTTGTTTAATAGTGAGGCCGGCTTACTGTTTAACTCTGGCTACGATGCTAATTTAGGATTGCTCTCTTCCCTCCCCCAACGTGGTGATACTATAATAACTGATGAGCTGATTCATGCTTCTATTATTGACGGAGCGCGGCTGAGCCATGCCAACCGTTACACCTTTAAACATAATGATATAGCCGGTCTTGAAGCTAAATTAAAGCAGGCCAAAGGCAATTGTTATGTGGTAATTGAAAGCGTATACTCCATGGATGGGGATTCGCCACCCATAATTGAGCTATTAGACATAACAGAAAAATATGGCGCGCATTTAATTGTTGACGAGGCACATGCAGTTGGTTTGTATAAAACGGGAATCATAACCCGGCTTAAGCTCGAAAAGCGCGTCTTTGCCAGGATAGTAACCTTTGGGAAAGCATTAGGA
This sequence comes from Mucilaginibacter sp., assembly GCF_028287845.1. Lineage (GTDB taxonomy): Bacteria > Bacteroidota > Bacteroidia > Sphingobacteriales > Sphingobacteriaceae > Mucilaginibacter. Next base: position 2,311 of record NZ_JAQBOW010000058.1, on the reverse strand, counting down.
TGTCATGGCGCTGTGGTATTGGGGAATAATTTATTGCGTGAATATTTGATTAATTTCGCGCGGTCGTTTATATATACAACTGCTGCCCCACTACACCAGCTGGCATCTATAAAAATGGCCTGTATATTATTGCATAAATCTGCCGAAGAGATAACTGCACTTCAAAATAATATTAATTTATTTAAACAAATGCTAACTGCATCCAAAACATATCCATTAATTAATAGTGAAAGCCCTATTCAGTGTATACTTCTAAAAAGCAATGAATGGGCTAAAAAAACAGCAATGCATTTGCAGGATAATGGTTTGGATGTTAGGGCTATACTTAGTCCAACAGTTGCGCAGGGAAGTGAAAGAATAAGAATATGCCTGCACGCTTTTAATACAGTTAACGACTTGGAATTATTAACTAATACAATCAATAATTTATTATATGCAGGCTAAACCATTATTTATAACCGGCATTGGTACAGGTATTGGCAAAACAATTGTATCGGCTATTTTAACTGAACAATTAAAAGCCGATTATTGGAAACCCATACAATCCGGCGATCTGGATAATAGTGATACATTAAAGGTTAAAAGCCTGGTATCTAATAACAGATCAAAATTTCATCCCGAAGCTTATTGTTTAACTCAGCCTTTTTCGCCGCATAAATCCGCTGCTATTGATGGCATAGTAATAGATCCTAAAAGTATTCATCTTCCTGAAACTGATAATCAATTAATTATTGAAGGCGCCGGAGGTTTAATGGTTCCGCTTAATGATGATTTTTTAATGATAGATCTGATTAAGCAGTTAGATGCTGAAGTTATCCTGGTAGTAAAACATTATCTGGGCAGTATTAACCATACGCTGTTATCGCTAGAAGCATTAGCTAATAGAAATATCCCTGTAAATGCGGTGGTATTTAATGGCGATAGTGATGCGGACGCAGAGCAAGTGATAGTTAAATACGCCAGAACAAAAAAAATCCTATCAATTACAGTAATTGATAGGATCAATAAAGAAAATATAGCGCTTCAAAAAATAGAACTATAAAGTATTGTATTGAGTAATTAACTTAGCCAGATCAGCATCATTCTTTAAATTCAAATTATTGCTTTTTATATAAGCATCTAATTCAGTTTGTTTGCTTCCTAAGGCAGCCTCAACAGATTTTTTGTCCTTTTTAACTTTTACAAGTTTACCCGATATTACCAGGTAATAATCAATATTATCAACCACTTCACGGGTTGTAACCGCGGTACCCAGGTCTTTTTTGTATTCAGATATTGACTTAGCGTTTTTTCTAACCAGTTTAACTTTTCCGTCGCTTAGGACTTCAAAAAACGCATCATCACCAAATTTTCCGTTACCCGGTATTTTGCTAAATTTCGCTACCGTACCATCAGCAGCTGTAATTGTAAAATCGGCAACAGGTATATCAAATTCGCCCATTTTATCATCCTTGATTTGGGTAAAGAGCTTATCTTTTAATTCATCGTATTTTACAACTTTTTCTTTTTGTACAGAGCCATCGGCAAAAGTAACATCTGCCTTGCTCCAATCAGCAGTAAAATAAGGCGAGCCAACCAAACCTGTATATTCGGAAGCTCTTCTAACATTCCCTGCGTCATCTACCATTGCACCAGAACTTGACCCTTGATTATAAGAACTGGTAAGTTGAGCTTTTGCTACTGTAGCCACAACACTAAACACGAATAGTGCGGCAATAGTTTTTAAATTGGATTTCATATGTTTATAATTGATGTATACAAATATATACTATAATATTTGTGATAGTATAACGCATTATATAGTTAAACACAAAAAGTAACAGTTTTGATACAGATGATGTTTTGTAATTATGAAAAATATAACAGTAATAGGCTCAGGAACAATGGGGAATGGTATAGCCCATACATTTGCGCAATATGGTTTTAATGTGGCATTGGTTGATATTAATAACGATGCGTTACAGCGTGCACTACAAAGCATAAGTAACAATTTAGATAAACAGGTTAAAAAAGGCACTATTGATGAACAGGCAAAAACAAATGCTTTAAATAATATTAAAACCTATACAGATATAAAATCTGGCACTGCAAACGCCGACCTGGTTGTTGAGGCGGCAACAGAGAACCTTGATATTAAATTGAATTTATTTAAACAGTTAAGCGACTTATGCGCGTTACATACTATACTGGCATCTAACACTTCCTCTATATCAATTACAGAAATAGCCGCAGTTACAAAAAACCCGGGTAATGTAATAGGCATGCATTTTATGAATCCGGTACCATTAATGAAATTGGTTGAAGTAATTAA
>NZ_JAQBOW010000055.1 GCF_028287845.1 Mucilaginibacter sp. | reverse complement strand
ACCGCGACTTTCATTTCCGTTCCACTCGCATGGGTGAAGGCTCTAACTCTGCGTTGCCTATTTTTGCACTGTATTTAAAGAAAGTATATGCCAACGCGGATTTAGGTATAAAAAAGAATATTGATTTTGAAATGCCTAAAGGCGGTGTAACAACAGTACTGGATTGCAGCACTTACACTCAGCAGCAAAAAGGCACCAATGAAGTGGAGAAGAAGCTGAGTTTTTAATAATGTTATACAATAATACCCGCAATGACGTGTAAAAAATGGAAACTATATAAAAAAACACGTTGTCATTTCGAACATAGTGAGAAATCTATACATTTCAATCCGTCTGCTTAGCGCGTGTATAGATCTCTCACTATGTTCGATGACAATTTTAATTATATTGATAATCAATAACTTGCAATTGCGTCATTATAAGGAACGAAGCAATCTCTACATAGAACATTCAATAAGGAAAATTATTTAAGTGAAATAAATCAAACAAACTAATTATTTAGTTTTGCATTTGATTTATAACCACTAACCTATTCCCATCATGAAAAGATTAAATTGCTCTAAAATTCAGTTAGCACTGTTTGTATTGATGTTTTTAGCATTTAATGCAAATGCACAAAAATTACCAAAAGTTCAAACCGCCAGTGTGTATGCACCCGGTAATATTAAAATTGATGGTAGGGCAACAGAGTGGGGTGGCACATACCAAGCCTATAATCATATTGATCATTTGTTTTATAGCATGGCTAATGATGATAAAAACATTTATTTAGTGGTGAGTTCATCAGATCAGCTTAGTATTTCAAAAATGGTACGGTGGGGTATTGCCTTAACTATAAACGGCACTGGTAAAAGAAAATCAAAAGATCCGAATAATGTAGTTGTAAGTTTCCCTGTAGCAGACGAGAAAAGGAATTTAGGCATTATACATTCTATGGGCGAAAAAGACATTTTGGTAAACAAAACAACTATGATGAATTCGCGTAATGCCAAAATAGCTAATGTATATAAGCTAATAGAAGTTAGCGGTATAAAAGAGATCAGCGAACCAACTATCTCTATTTATAATACCACGGGAATAAAGACCGGGAGTTTGTTTGACAACAAGCTTGCTTATGTGTACGAATTGGCTATCCCATTAAAATATCTGGGCACCTCAATAAATAATGGTGCCAGATTTAGCTATAATATTAAACTAAATGGAGGAATATTAAAGAATGGTGCAGCGATGCCAATGCGCGTTGACGGCGGACCTACACCTACACAGGATTACTTATTTAGCCCTACAGATTTTTGGGGTGAGTATACTTTGGCCAGGCAAACGCATTAAAATAATAATACGCACTATTAGGAGGCTCCGATGGAGCCTTTTCTAACTTTATTTATTTCTATAAACAGGCGACTCCTCGGGAGTCAAATCTTCGCTTTGTTTCAGCAAATATTGGCTCCGGAGGAGCTCCCTGTTTATAGAAGACAAGACACGCCCAATTTTGGCTCCTATTGGAGCCTCCTTATGCAAGCGATACTCTTTGAGCTATTTTAATGCGTTTGCCTGATGCTTTGGCAAAGAAGTAATACATTCTATTTGAACCATGATTCTAATGAGTAAAGGATGCTCTCGATTTATGATGCATTAATCAAGCTAATCTTAAAATCCTGAAAATCATGGGTCAGAAATTATTACCCCTTACCCACAAACAAGGCCTTCAATTCGGTAGCCTCGTCGGCCTTCATTTTGCCACCTAATACTAAACGCAGCTGGCGGCGGCGCAGGGCGCCATTATACAATTCTATATCCTCATCAGTTTCAGGAACAAGCTCCGGCACTCCTATTTTATAGCCATCTTTATCCAACGCTACAAAGGTATAGTAAGCCTCGTTGCTTTTAACGCGGGTGCCTGATGGTATATTCTGTGCCCAAACATCCAGCCTAACCTCTACAGATGTGTTAAAAGCGCGCGATACTTTGGCTTCAATAGTTACTACGTCCCCTAATTTTATGGAGTGCTTAAAAGAAACATTATCAACCGAGGCGGTCACCACAATACGGTTACAATGTTTCTGACCAGATATGGCCGCCGCTATATCCATCCAGTGCAGCAGGCGCCCGCCCATCAAATTGTTTAGCATATTGGTATCATTGGGCAATACCAACTCGTTCATAATGGTAAATGATTCTTTGGGCGATTTTCCGGTCATTAGCTATATTTTTAGGGTAAATATACATTTTAAGTATAAATATGCCCTATAATATTGCTCAAATGCTGCAAATCATTTAGCTTTATCAAAACTGATTTTATATTATGAAAAAAATATTTGCACAGCCCGTGTGCTATATGCTTATTTTATTAAGTGTATTTCCGTATACCTTAAAGGCACAAACCAAGCAAGAATATAGTAATATAACAGATGCCCTATTTGCCGGCAGCAAGCTGAGGGGCAAACAAGGGCCCGCAAGTGTAAACTGGATAAACGGCGGTCAAAAATATTCTTACATCGCGGGCGAAGAGATCCGCTCGATGGAGCCCGCCACTTTAAAAGACGAGGTTGTTTTTTCTAAAAGCGGGCTCACTTTTCCCGGTACTACAAAGCCGTTTGATTATGAATCGTTCCAATGGTCGCATGACTCAAAGCATTTGGTTTTTAAGTCTGATTTCAGGCCCATATACCGTAAATCGGGCATAGCAGATTATTATATCTATGACCTTGCAAGCAAGCAATTAAAGCAAGCGGCAAAAGATGCCCGCACTGCCGAGCTATCGCCCGATGGTAAAAAAGTAGGTATAGAGCGCAAGGGCAATATGTATGTGTATGATTTTGCAACCGGTAAAGAAAAGCAGCTAACCAATGATGTAACCGGCGAGAACGCTATTTTTAATGGCCATTATGATTGGGTTTACGAAGAAGAATTTGGGCAGGCACAGGCATGGAACTGGTCGCCTGATAACAAATACATAGCCTATTGGCAGTTTGATGAACGTAAGGTGCCCGATTTTGAAATGACCAATTTTGAAGGGCATCATAGTAATATTGTCCATATCTCAATTCCGCAGGTAGGGGATGAGAACCCTAAAGTACAGATAGGTGTTGCCGATGTAGCGACGGGAAAAAAAATCTGGCTAAAGCCTGATGAAACAGGCGATTTTTATATCCCGCGTATTTACTGGACAAGCAACCCTGACGTGCTGGCAGTGATGACCCTTAACCGGGAGCAGAACCACATGAAGCTTTACTTTTTTAATGTAAAAACCGGCGAGCATCATGTTGTGCTTGAGGAAAAGAATACTACCTGGGTGGCCATTTTTGATTTTTATACTAACGTAAATGATATGGTTTATTTCCCCGAAAAATCTAAAGAGTTTTTTTGGGTATCAGACCGTTCGGGTTATTACCACATTTATCGCTACGGCTATGATGGTAAGTTAATTAACCAGGTTACCCAGGGCAATTGGGATATGATAAAAGTGAGCGGCATTAATCCGCAAACAAAAAGTATATACTATTTATCGGCAGAATCTTCGGGCCTTGCGCAGGAGTTTTATAGCATTAAATTTGACGGAAGCGGAAAGAAAAAATTAAGCGATGCGGCGGGTTTTCATGATATCAATATGTCGCCGGATACGAAATATTATATAGACAAGTATAGCAATATAAGTACACCAACACATATAGCCTTATTTGATGATAACGGCAAAACGCTTAAAATGTTGGAAGACAACCAGGCCGTTACAGCTTATTTACAGGCGCACGCCTATTCGACTCCCGAATTGTTTAAAGTGAAAACAAGTGATGGTGCCAGTTTGGATGCTTATATGATAAAGCCATTTAATTTTGATCCGCAAAAAAAATATCCGGTAGTGTTAACCATTTATGGTGGTCCCGAATCGC
>NZ_JAQBOW010000009.1 GCF_028287845.1 Mucilaginibacter sp. | reverse complement strand
AATTCGCTTAACCGCATATCTAAATACAGCGGCAAGGAGGGTTCTGTACCCCGGATGAATAAACTGGGTACCGATACGTGGGAAAAACTCAAGAAGACAACAAAAAAAAAAGTTAAAGACATAGCCCGCGATCTGATAAAGCTTTATGCTGTCCGTAAATCGCAGGTGGGCAACTCGTTTTCGCCGGATAGCTATTTGCAAACCGAGCTGGAGGCCTCCTTTATTTACGAGGATACCCCCGACCAGGAAAAAGCCACCAACGATTTTAAAAAAGACATGCAAGCGCCGCATCCTATGGATAGGTTGATATGCGGGGATGTAGGCTTTGGCAAAACCGAAGTAGCCATCCGCGCGGCGTTTAAGGCCGTTGCCGATAGCAAGCAGGTGGCTATTTTAGTACCGACAACCATTTTAGCGGCCCAGCATTATAAAACGTTCAGCGAGCGCTTAAAAGGCTTCCCTTGTAACATTGATTACGTTAACCGCTTTAAATCCAGTAAGCAGATAAAAGAGACTTTAGAAAAACTGAAGGATGGCAAGGTTGATATCATCATCGGCACACACCGTTTGGTGAGTAAAGATGTAAAGTTTAAGGACCTGGGCCTTATGATTATTGACGAGGAGCAGAAATTTGGCGTAAGCACCAAAGAGAAGTTGAAGCAAATGCGTGCCAATGTGGATACGCTTACGCTTACCGCTACACCAATACCGCGCACACTGCATTTTTCGCTGATGGGCGCGCGCGATTTGTCCATTATATCAACCCCGCCGCCAAACCGACAGCCGGTAGTTACCGAGCTGCATGTATTTAATGATAAGCTGATAAAAGATGCCGTTGAGTTTGAGCTGGAACGCGGCGGCCAGGTATTCTTTATCCATAACCGGGTTAATGATTTGCCCCAACTGGGTGGCATGATCCATAAACTGGTGCCGGGTGCAAGGGTGGGTATTGCTCACGGGCAATTAGAGGGCGACGCGTTGGAAGATGTGATGCTGAAATTCGTTAATAACGAGTACGATGTGCTGGTGGCTACTACCATTATTGAGGCCGGTTTGGATATACCCAACGCCAATACTATTATCATCAATCACGCGCACATGTTTGGCCTGAGCGATCTGCACCAGATGCGGGGCCGTGTTGGGCGAAGTAATAAAAAGGCGTATTGTTATTTGTTGAGTCCGCCACTATCTACACTTACCAATGAAGCGCGCAAACGGTTAAGCGCTATTGAAGAATTTTCTGACCTGGGCAGCGGTTTTAATGTGGCTATGCGCGACCTCGACATCCGCGGCAGCGGAAACCTTTTAGGCGCCGAGCAAAGCGGTTTTATTGCCGAGATTGGTTTTGAGATGTACCATAAAATTTTGGATGAAGCCATTCATGAGCTAAAGGATGCTGAGTTTAAGGGCCTGTTCCCGGATGATAAACCACGACCGTTCATCGCCTTTACCCAGATAGATACCGACCTGGAAATACTGATACCCAACGAATATGTAACCAGCTTATCAGAGCGGTATAATTTATATTCTGACCTGTCTAAACTGGAAAACGAGGCTGAGCTGCAAGCCTTCCAGCAACAGTTGCATGACCGCTTTGGCCCGATACCACCACAGGTAAATGACCTGCTAAATACCATGCGCTTGCAATGGCTGGGTAAGAGTATTGGCTTTGAGAAGATCTCGCTTAAAAAAGGCGTGTTGCGCGGCTACTTTATCACTAACCAGCAATCTGCTTATTTTGAAACCGCGGCTTTCCGCAATGTGCTGCTATTTGTACAAGCCAACCCACGCCGCACTAATTTAAAGGAGGTGAAAAACACCCTGCGTTTAAGCATTGAGGGCGTGATGGGGATTAATGAGGCTGTGGAGTTATTGGGTGGGATGTTGGAAGAAGTGGGGGTTTAATCACCTAAAACTTGTCATCCTGAGCGATAGCGAAGGATCTTCTCAACGCGATAAGTACAACGCTTGCCTGTCTATTATATAAGATCCTTCGCTATCGCTCAGGATGACAAAAGGAATTGCTACACCACCCTCTTATAAATCCCATCCAAATTCCTTCCCAATTCCATATAATCTAAACCATACCCCACCACAAACTCGTTAGGTATCCGGAAGGCAATATGTTTCAGTTCTTTAATACTGTATTCAATAGCATCAGGCTTTAGCAGCAGGGCGCATACGGTTATGGAAGCCGGTTTACGGTGACTTAGTTTGGCGACTAAATAGTCGAGCGTGTGGCCGGTGTCAACAATATCTTCAACCAGTATTACGTGGCGGTTAGCAATATCAACCAGCAAATCAAAATCATCGCTTATGCGGCGTGTGGTGGTTACGCCGCCGTGATAGGATGACAACTTGGTAAACGCTACCTCGCAAGGTACGTTGATCCGTTTTACCAGATCGGCCATAAACATAAAGCAGCCGTTTAGCACGCCAACAAATATGGGGGCCTTATCTGCATATTCTTCGTTTAGCTGCGCGGCAATTTCTTTGGTACGGGCTTGTATAGCCTCGCCGGAGATAAGCGGTTCAAATTCCAGGTCGGCAATTTTTATGTTCATGATAAGGAAAGTATTTGTGGTTGTTTAATACGTGTCCGTCCGGTAGGTTACCGAACAGTTATAAACGGGCGGACGGTTAATTATTAGTTTCTTCGCGCCTGTTATTTAACCATGCACCCACCCATACCCTGATATAGTAAAGTGTAAATATAATAAGCGCAGCCATTAAAACCTTATCAAATATTGGATAGTACGCCAGGTATTTATCAGGGAAAACCAATTTTACCAACAGCTTAGCGCCAAATATTACCAGCAATACAAGTGATGCTACCGGATATTTTCCAATCTTCATTATTTTAAATTTTTACTAAGGTAATAAATGTAATTATTTAAGCAATGTCATTGTGGCTTACGCCGATAGGGAGCTGTTAGTTTTTTGCCAGATCTCGCCGGGAATTAAAGATTCATTTATAAAATGTATTCTTGATGCGATTTGAAAATAAGAATTGCTTAGTTCTTCTTCAGATAGTTTGGAGATTTTCTTAAGTTTCGCCCAATGATTTTGAATTTCATGCCGCATATAATCACAGCTATAAAAATCAAGAACCTTACCGGAATTCATAAGCAGGTCACCAATGGAGCCATTGGTGTTTAGTATTGCACTGAAAATAATATTGGTATCAACTATTATTTTCACTTGTCAAACTTGTCGCCATTTTTAGACCACCAGCCCCTTTTTACTTCCGTAGCTAATTTGTCAACAGCATCTTGCGTTGCTTGTGATTTTGATGTGGCTTCTTTGTAGGTCAGATAATCAACAAGTTTCTGCAAGCCCTCAGTGTTCACATACGATGGGAGCCTGATTATTACTTCGTCTTTTGTACGTTCAATTACCATTGCTTTTCTGATATATTCAAATATAGCAAATTGTTCTTAAATAATTTGTTTACTACTACCTGTCCGTCCACTTCCATTGCAACCAAATGCCAGACATCGGACAACGGGAATACCTGCTTAAATCCCTATCTTTGCCCCCCAATGATGGATTATCAGCTCTACACCCTATCCAACGGCATCCGGATAATGTACAAATATGCACCATCGGCAATAACGCATTGCTGCCTGTTGGTTAATGCCGGCTCGCGCGATGAGCAGGATAATAAAGAGGGCCTGGCACATTTTATAGAGCATCTGTTATTCAAAGAAACCGAGCGCCGCAACACCAATCAGATACTAAACCGCCTGGAACTGGTAGGTGCCGACCTGAACGCTTATACCACCAAGGAATATACCTGCATCCACGCATCGCTTTTAAACCCTTATTTAGAGCGTACCATTGATTTGTTTGAGGATATAGTGTTCCATTCTACCTTCCCCGAAGATGAGCTGGAAAAAGAACGTGGCGTAATACAGGATGAGATAGCCTCCTACCTCGATTTGCCCGAAGAAGCCATACAGGATGATTTTGAGGAACTACTATTTAAAGATCACCCCATAGGGAAAAACGTATTAGGCACTACCGAAACAGTGGGCATATTAAGCCGGGACGATATGAAGCAATTCATAACTACCAATTATAATACAGATGAAATTGTATTTGCTGTTTTTGGCGATTATAATTTTAAAAAGGTAATTAAACTGGCTGATAAATACTTTGGCAACATCGCTCCAAATCATAATAAAAAAATAAGGGTAACGCCCTGTCACAATATTAGCGGTCACCATGTTATCCATAAGCCCATATCACAAACGCATTGCGTTATTGGCAACCAGGCTTATTCTTCATCGCACGATAAAAAAACGGGGCTGCTGCTATTAAATAACCTGTTAGGCGGCATGGGCATGAGCAACCGCTTAAACCTGGAGATACGAGAGAAACATGGTATTGCCTACACCATCGAATCAAACTATACACCCCTAACCGATACCGGCATCTTTTCCATTTATTTTGGTACCGATACAGAGAAGGCAGATAAAGCAACCCGATTAGTACATAAAGAATTAAAGAAACTGCGCGAGCAAAAGCTGGGTACACTGCAACTACATCAAACCAAACAAAAGTTTATAGGGCAAATAGCTTTGGCCGAAGAGAACCGTATGAGTCTGATCATATCTATGGCTAAAAGTTTGATCGACTTTAATTATGTGGATACGCTGCCGCAGATATTTGAAAAAATTAACAAAGTTACTGCCGATGAATTGTTAACCATAAGCAATGAAATATTCGACGAAAGTAAAATGATAACCCTGCTATTTGAGCCTAAAGAATAAACCCGTAATTTTGTAAGTATGAAATTTCCAATTATAGCATATGGCGACCCGGTTCTGCGCAGAAAAGCGCCCTCTATTGAGCCTGCCGAATATCCGCATATAAAACAACTGGCTGATGATTTGTTCGAGACCATGTATGCTGCCCGTGGTGTTGGTTTGGCTGCCCCGCAGGTTGGCCTGTCTATGCGTTTGTTTGTAATTGATGCTTCTGTTTTTGATGATGAAGAACCTGAACTAAAAAACTTTAAAAAGGTATTCATTAACGCCTGTATTTTGGAAGAAACAGGTGAAGAATGGACGTTTAACGAAGGCTGTTTAAGTATACCCGACATTAGAGAAGATGTTTCACGCAAGCCAGTAATAAAAATGTCATACTATGATGAAGACTGGAAGCATCACGAAGAAACTTTCTCTGGCATGGCTGCACGCATTATTGAGCATGAGTATGACCATATAGAAGGTAAACTATTTACTGATAAACTTAGTCCGCTGCGCAGGCGTTTGTTAGAAAAAAGGTTAAACGATATATCGAGAGGGATAGTAGATGTAGAATACAAGATGAAGTTTCCTGCTGCTAAAAAAGCGCGATAATTATTTCGAGTTATCGCCGGCAGTAATCTCCCTTATCAAACTACCCCAGGCAAACGGATTCAACAACGGGTTAGTTATAGAGTGCGAATTTACAATGCTGTTATGCATATCCTCTACGCTAAAGCTCTCTGCCCCGCTGCGCGGTAAAGAGGCCTCGAGGGCATGAATAGATGTCGAGCTTAAATTCTTACGGGCAATCTCCAGGTCATCATCCGCAATTTTCATAGATAAGAAATCTTTCCTGAACTCATCCGTAGTGGCCCATGGGAACACCCGGAAAACCGGCAGATTAACTATCTCTGGTTTAAGCATTATCTCCATCACCAAACTTTTATTAACCACATTAGCCGGAATAACAACCGTTACCGGTTTATAACCCACGCTGCTAAAGCGTATGGTATCCTGCTCATGCGCCACGAAAGAGAAATAACCCTCGTAGTTAGCTATATAAACTTGCTTGTGTGTGGTAACATTGGTAACGTTTACGTAAGGCACAATAACCCGGGCGCTATCGGCATTATGGGTAACACCGGTAAACTGCACCAATGGCTTCTCGGCCGTTTGCGCGAATACCGTTACGGTACAAAATAAAAACAATATGCCAATCAGGTATTTCATTGTGCGGTTAAGCTTCTTCTCTATATCTATAATTACTATCAACGGGTAAAAATAGTTTTTAGTTTTTAAACAACATAGTATTGCCAGTATGTCAACTGTAATTTAACAATACTTAACATTGGTTAGCGCAAGTTTTCTGGCAACACCGCGTTCGGGTCGTCAATATCTGTTAGGTTTATGGCCTCTATGCCGGTAATTTCGGGCACAGCTTTTTGTATGGCCTGTTCAATACCCGCTTTAAGCGTCATGATGCTCATGGGGCATGAACCGCACGAACCCAGTAACTTTATCCTCACTACATTTTCAGGAGTGATCTCCTCTACCGATACATTGCCCCCATCTGTTTCCAGATACGGCCTTATCGTGTCCAACGCTGCTTCCACCCTTTCTAATAAACTCATTTTTACTAATTTATAAGTAAAGTTATTAATTATTTATAATATTTTCATTGCTTTTGATTGCTTTTCAATGGTAATGAAGCTATCATGGGCATATCTATTTTTATGGCTGGCCCATGATGGTCTTTGATAACACCAATGCATTATTGATAGATACCTGCTGCGCCACGCGGTTTGCCATCTCGGTAAAGGCGTGCACCATCAGCTCATTCTCTTCGGATATGATGATGGGCGTGCCCGCGTCGCCGCTGTCGCTTATGCTTTTTATCAGGGGTATCTCGCCTAAAAACGGAACTTCCAACTGCTCGGCCAGCCTTTTGCCGCCGCCCTGCCCGAAGATGTAATATTTATTATGCGGCAGCTCGGCAGGGGTAAAGTAGGCCATGTTCTCTACTATGCCCAGCAGCGGTACGTTTATGCTCTCCATTAAAAACATACCTATACCCTTTTTAGCATCAGCCAGGGCAACGGCCTGTGGCGTGGTAACTATAACCGCGCCCGTAACCGGGAACGACTGCGTTACCGTAATATGTATATCGCCGGTACCAGGTGGCAGGTCTACTACCAGGTAGTCAAGCTCGCCCCAATCGGCATCATTAAATAATTGTTTAACGGCGGTTGATACCATTGGTCCGCGCCATGGCACGGGTTGATTGGGGTCTGTAAAGAACCCTATGGATAGCAATTTAATGCCGAACTTCTCGATAGGCTCAATACGCGTTTTGCCATCCACATTGCGGGATTGGGGGCGCACGCCCTCCAGGCCGAACATAATAGGAATACTCGGACCATAAATATCAGCATCTATCAGCCCTACTTTGGCGCCGCTTTTGGCCAGGCCCAGGGCCAGGTTAACCGCCACGGTGCTTTTACCAACCCCACCCTTACCCGATGCTACCGCTATAATGTTCTTCACCCCCGGCACACCGGTATTCTTCTGCGTGGTAACGCGCGAGGTCATGTGTACCGTAACCTCAATTTCTTTGCTGATGAAGTGGCCTATAGCATTACGGCAGGCATTCTCTATCAATGCTTTAAGGGGGCAGGCAGGCGTGGTTAGTATAACCGAAAAACTTAACCGGTTACCATCAATCACAATATCCTGTATCATGTTTAGGGTAACCAGGTCTTTTTTCAGGTCCGGTTCTTCCACGTTGCTTAGCGCCTGTAGTACTTGCTCTTTGGTTATCATCGCGTTGTATAAGTTAACAAAATTACAAAAACGGCGGGAAGTAGTGTCATGGTAATGCTTTTTTGGTGGAGGGAGGTTGGCGTGATATGTTTTACGTTGGTGAGATACAAAGCGCGTTAAGAAACTCACCAACTTACAAGTCGCTAATCTTTAATCTTCAATCACCAATCTTTAAAAGCGGGCGTTGCCTGCGGCCCGCGCTGTACGCTCATACGGCACAGGCGTTAAGCGCAAGATGGCCGGTATCCGCTGCCATCGCTAACGCGGGGTACGCTGAACCTTGATTAGCAGGATTAAATGATTACAAGATTAGTTTGTTACACATTTTGGTGTAACAAAATGTAACAAGTGAAACAAGATTTTGACTTAACCAATTAAAATACAGCTATTTGATAAAAAGTGATGTAACAAAATGTAACAACTTATTCGTCGGTGTTTTTATGGGTGATTGTTGGTTAATTTAGTGATAACCAAATTATTGTGATATAGATAATTTCTATAGGTGAAACAAGATGAAACGATACCGTTATCACCGGGTGAACATTGAAATAGGGGTGTCCCCATTGGGATAACCTAACAACAGCGAGGGATTACAAATGATTGCCAATGTGTCCTATTAATATTTTATTCTTTTCTATGTTGTATATCCCTTCATGGAAATATATTCTTCGATCATTTGAATACGAATTATCACCGGGGTAATTATCATTAAAGCAAAGTTTTAAATGCGGTTCGCAACATACATCAATATATTTACTATCGTCATTCAAAAAAGCAAAAGTAAAATCCTGTTTCCGTGCGGAATTTCCTTCCAACGATGCGTTTTCAGGAAAATTAGATGCAACGCTGAACTGCCGAAGCACTTCTGTTCTGTTCATGTTTCTAATTACGATTGAGCCAAATTTATCATTAAGAGCTGCAAGATGAAAAACAATAGTTTTTGGACAATTATGTAAAATCGTGCCAATTGTACCTTTATTTCTTTCATGAAAAAAAAGATCAGGGAAATAAATTTTGCATTCATCAATAAAGAAAATAGGATTTTTTGGGTAAAGTCCGAGGAAGTGTCTTCGGAAATCATACCACCCTTGTAATGAATATATAATCTGATAGTCCTGTTCAATTTTTGGAATTTCCTCAAAGGCAATCAATCCATGGCAGATATCTTCACTATGCTCGGGTAATAATATATTAATTATGTCTGCTGTCGTGTATTCAGCATTTGCGGACTCCATTATTATAGTTTTCAGTGCATTATAAACATCCCGATCTATATTTTCTTTTGCAACTTCGGGATTATAGAGTAATTCGCCGACAGTAAGGCCATTAACAAAAACAACATTGTAGATATCAGAATGAACATAGAGATGATTATCTGCTTTGTATTTACGGATTTGGATACAATCCTGCGACAATGCTTTTATTTTGAATTCAAGTTCCTCAATAGTAAAGTTACTATTGTTTACAAACGATTCCGGAATTATGAATAATTCGGCAATCATTATTTACGGGTCAGCTTAAAAATTTCAGACAAGTCAATCTCCTGCTGATCAAAAAAACCAGCGGGCCAGTTCGCTATTTTTCCGTTTGCATCAGGTATTAATTTTTCAGGAATAAATTCTTCATCAAAATATTGAATAGAAACATCCTCCGCACTTAATTTTATATTAGGGTTTAACGCGGAAACTCTGATTCCATTTAAGATATGTTCGCTATGAGATTCTATAAATACCTGTACGCCGCAGGATGCAACTTTCGAAAAGAATTCCATAATCCTGGCTTGTGCTCTTGGATGAAGATGAGCTTCCGGATTTTCTACAATTACAGTTTCTCCGGGTTTAGCTATCAATCCTGTAACAATTAAAGGCAATATGTAACTGTAGCCAAACCCCACATTAGTAGGCTTATAGCTGTAAGAATTACTTTTGTTATTAATTAACAGGGATAAAACACTACTGGATTGCTCCTTACCCTCAATGCTTATTTTGGCTCCTTCCAATATATAACCAAGCCATTCCTGAGTTTGCTGAAGAACAGAATTTGATTCCTTACCTAGATACAGCACATCATTAACAGATGTTAGATTATCATTAGCCAAAATATTTATAGTGTATTCGCCCCTGGGTCCAACATTCAGAAATTTCGGCAGATTTAATTTTTCAGAAAATTTTACAGGCCCTAATCGGTTCGCGCTGATATAATGAACTTTAGTCAAATGTTGAAAAAAACAATCCTGACGTTCCTGCAAATGTTCCATTTCAGTTGGCGTTATTACGAAACCTTTTGTATCAGCAATTAAAGTATCCTGCTCATTCTCGTTAAAACTTGTAACGGCTACAAAGGCAGGATCATCAAACTTAAAAGCAAAAACTATATCACTTCCTCTCGGCGTATCGCTATTTTTTATATCGTTAAAATTTCCCAGTTCAACCAGCCCCCCATTTATCAGCAATTCAGGAATTTCAGAACGTGATTTTATAGACTGGGAAACGATTAATATTGATTGCAGAATAGTTGATTTACCGCGTCCATTTATCCCGGTCAGCAGATTCATTTTAGAAAACCCGAAAACATTTGTGCTTTGAAAACACTTGAAATTCGTTATATGTAACTCGCTAATCATTTGTTCCCTGGTTTAATATAATTTCTGCTTGAGTAAATCTATCAAAAACGTGTGCTTTGCTACTGGTAGAAGTTGTTACCGCATCTTTGAATTTAGAGTCTCTTATCAGTGTGAAATAATTATCGTACATGACTTTTTTATTTGTTTCTAAAAAGGCATCCGACTTGAACGAAATATATCGACCTACAGATTCAAGAATTGCTGTATTAATTGTACCTCTAGTGTATTCGGTCGGGATCCTGAAATTCTCTCGTTCCCATATTTTATAACTCCATTCCATTGTTCTTATGAAATCGGCTTTCATTCCAGCAATGCGAAGATCATCCATTTGATTGATTGATCGCATTGATATTTCCAGGAAATCGCTCATGTCTCCCTTATAGTCATTTTCAAAATCAAACCATCTGAAAGACAGATAACGAAGTACTACTTCCCGGTCTTTCATCCTGTTATCCCTAACTCCCCACCAAATTGCCTCTTTGAATTCCTCTTTTGCTGAAAGTTCCTTTAATAGTCTAGTTGATTTACCTATAAATATGCAATTTCTTACTTCCTGCCTGTTCAATTGTGTACCGCCGGTATTTATTCTGTTAAAAAGGTCATAAATAACCACCATAGGGGTAGATGGCTTCAAAACAAATACTGTCAGCTTTTTGTCCTCGAACTTAGACCGGAGCATCTCAGGCAAATCCTCAAAATACAAACCATTATATTTTGGCAGGGCTTTGATGCCGGTTAACGGATATTCTCCCTTGTAAAAATCTCGTATTGTAGTGGTTCTTTGTAAACCATCAATGACAATAAATTTATTATCCTTTGTTTGGTTTAAGTAAATTGGTGGTAAAGGAAAGTTAAGTATTATCGATTCTATAAACTGACTTTTCTGAAAATCACTCCATATTTGATTTCTTTGAAAATCGGGCTGAATATTGATTCTGTCCTTATCTAACTGGCGTAGGTATTCAAATACAGAGTATGGTTCTTCACCAATTTCTATATCTGTATATGCCGGATCATAAGGATATAGTCCGCCGTTGTCTACTTCATCTTCTTTTTCAACATCAGAGTCCTTTTCAATTTCCTTCGTAGGTAACTCGCATGAGATTTTAAAATAATACAGCAATTCCCCTGTGTCACTACTCAATTTCTTGATAGAAATATAGGTAATGTTGGGTAACGCAAGTTTCCTTATTAAATCATAGTTAGATTCACCTTCACTAATATCAGGATGCTTCGCATAAAGCCTGGGATCATTGGCAGCTCTGTTGTCATGTTCGCGAAGTACAAAAAAAAGATAATCGTCTAAAGGTAATATTTCATTATACCGAGTAGTCCATAGTTCGGAAAATCTGTCGGCTGACCTGTATTCCTGTGAGGGATTATCGTATTCTGGTTTTAGCTCTTGCATCAGCCGTAATAGATCCTGTTTCAGCAAAAAGCAATTTGCCCGGAATTGTGAACCGCCAAAAAAACTGTATTTTTCTAAATCATTCTTGCTTCCGATGTGCCATTCCCAGGCACCGGCACCGGTACCTAGTTTATTATCTGTACTGGTAAAGGAATCTTTAGAACTTATACGTTCAATTGAGTCGATTTCAGTATATACCGTTCCGTTTATTGAATAATCCATATTATAATTTGAATCCGACGGGTATCTTAACGTACACTAAGCTTTAAAAACATTTGCGCGGTGATAATGTAAATATAATTCTCTTCCTTCAACTGGCAGTAAATTAAATTTTTTATCGTCGGCAATATTAAGCTTCGAGCATGTCATTTTAGAAAGCCATGGTGATACCAGCATCCGTTTATCATCCGTAAAGGTAATGAAACCCCTGTCAAAGAGAAAGTCATAAGTCGGAGTGAACATAAAGCCGTTTTTAGGGTCGGTTTTTTCATGGTCGGGTGAGGCAACCCATGGTTTGATATGGCTAGCGATAAGTAGTCTGTCATCTGAAACCAATGTAATTGGACAAAACGGACATTCGTTTAATAAAGCTTTCCTGTATTTTCCCTGACCAATCCTTGCATATTGAATCTGCTTTTTCTCTTCATCAGGTATTGGCTCTGCTTCAACTTTTTCCTCTTCAATTCTGATCTCACCCGGATGTTGGGCATCGCCAAAATAATCAACAAAAAGTCGAAAATAATAAACTATGCTTTTATCATTCGATTTGAGCTTAATTGCTGATAGGTATGTAATAAAGGGGAGGGATAATTCTCTTATCAGATCGTATGCAGGATCGTCAGATTTAACATAGATTCTTGATCCCGTTATTTGGGTTTGTTCTTTAAGATTAAACCACAAGACAGGTGGAAGCAACGCTATAGACGCTACTCGTTGTTGCCAATAGTGCGGCATTTCATCTTTATGCCGATAGGGTTGTTGCGGGGTTTTATATTCTGCTTCCGCATCCTTAAGATATTGTTCAAGGTCTTTTTTTAAAAGAAAACAGCGATCTTCAAAGCCGGCAGTCCCAAAAAAATTTCTTACCTCAGTGTTATCATTTCCAACATAAAATTTTGCTTCCCCATTTCCCGTCATGATTTTATTGCTCCTTTTTACAAAAGAATCAGCAACGGTCATTTTCTCCCGGGTATCTATAATTTCATAATTAGCATTATTAACGTTTATTGATGCCATTACTCTCCAAACTTAGTAATATCCATCTCTTTCAATATTGCAATCAAAACATCAACAATAATACTATTGCCTGCTTGTCTATACATCTGAGTATCACTTACATCAATTTTAAAATCGTCGCGAAATCCCATTAATCTTAAACATTCACGAGGTGTTAGTTTTCTTATACGCCCCATATGTGTAACATAATTATCTACACCCGCCCTATGCATTTTATGCATTGATTGAAGAAGAGGTCTGGCTACTTCCAAATCGGTTTTGGTACTTGTTCGGAAATTTTTTGTTCCTCCGGCAAGTACGTAATCACGTACCTTGTCAGACAGATAATACTTTTCTTCAACCGCATTTACATCAAAAAGAAATTCATCAAAATTAGCCACATCAAATTCAGGCTCAAATACAAAGTCGCCATGCCAGTTAAATTGTTGATTAGCCTTCTGACAAAGTGCAATATCCCCATTTATTTGGGTGTATCTTTTCATTTTGTTTTTTGTGCTGGTCACAAATTTCACTCCTTTTTCTCTCAAATAATATTTTGTATCTGTGTAGTCTTCTAAAAAATCCTGCATAGTGTGTTCTAAAATTATTTTCTCAGGAAATTTGAAATCCACTTTATGATCAAGAAAACCAACAACAAAAATTCTTTCTCTGTGTTGAGGCATTCCATAATCTTTTCCATTCAATAATTTAGAATGTGTCTTATACCCCAATTCCTTAAAGACATCTTGTACCACAGTCCAGGTCCTGCCATTATCATGATTAGTTAGGCCTTTAACATTTTCGTATATAAAAACTTTGGGTTTAACATCCTTAACAATTCGCGCAAAATCATAAAATAACGTACCCCTGATATCCTCTAGCCCCAAGCGTTTTCCTACCATTGAGAATGCCTGACAGGGGCTTCCGCCAACCAATAAGTCTACCTTTTTTTTATACTTTTTTGCATTAAATTCAGTGACATCATTATTCCAATCTCCCTTATCTATATCATAATTAGCCAAATAGCTTTTCTTTACATGCGGATCTATATCACTGGCAAATGTGATAGATGTTTTAAGATTCAATCTGTGTAAAGCATGTTCAATTGCTCCTATCCCGCTGAATAAGGTGCCAATTTTAATGACTGCATTAGAATTAGAAAAGGGCTTGTTAAGCCAATTATCTTCATTTGAAATAACAGATAATTTAGGGTAAAAAGCTGGTTGTTCAACTTCTATAGCTTGTTTTAAAGGCATGGTAAGTTTTATATTTGATAACAAATATAAAGTTCTTAACCAAAAAACCAGAATTTTTAGCAATTATTTTTCAACAAACTAAAAATTCTGGCAATTATTTTTAGCATTTCAAAATCGTTTGCTATTTTATTTAGCTTTGTTTTAAGTCCAAAAGGTTGGTTAATGTACTATCAATTATGTTTTTCTTTAATTCACACTCCCAAATATTTAAAATCTTCCATTCCTGTTTTATTAACAATTCGGTTGTCTTTTTATCATTAATTATGTTAGTATTTATTTTATTCAACCACCACTCCGTTCTCGTCTTCGGTACTACATAATATTTACATCCCTCATGCCCATGCCAAAAGCAGCCATGTATAAAAATTACGGTTTTGTATTTGGGTAATACAATGTCGGGCTTGCCGGGCAAATCTTTTACGTGCAGGCGGTAACGGAAACCGTTTTTGTGCAGAAACTGCCGTACCAGCATTTCGGGTTTGGTATTCTTACTCTTAATCCGCGACATATTGTAGCTGCGGGTTTCTTTGCTGTGCACATCTGCCATAATACAATAACGGTAAATTTAGCTATTTGATTTGCACGTTCAGAAACACACCCCTTCCCCCTCTCAAGAGGGGAATCGCACAGCCCGCCAGCTTTCTTGAGTTCCCCATCCCCAACCCATCAAAACAAATCCCCCCTTTCAATCATTTATCCATTTATGATAACAGTAATCGGAATATTTGCAGACCCAGCCCTCGCCGAGCAGGCCGGCGACTACCTATTAGCCAACGAGTTTGAAAGCGAAAACGTAGACCTGCACACCGCTGGCGACAGTGTAGCCGAAACGGACCGCGTAGGTAACTTCTTCGGCCATCTGTATGACGACGTGGCCGAGGCCAGTCATTACGCCTCGCTGGGCCGCAATGGCACCATTGTAACCGTCCACGCCGCCTCTACCCGCGAAGCGCAGGAAGCCGTGGATGTATTTAATAATCACGGCGCCATGGAGGTTAATGCCGATGAGGGTCGTAGTTTAACGGTTAACCAGGTGGTGGAGGAGAAGCATCGTTTGAAGGGTTAGAGGTTGAAAATTGGTGATTGGGGCTTAGCGCAGTTCGGGACTGAGGGAGTAAGGGCATTCTTTAGCTTATCATTTTAACTAACAGCACGCATATTGTAAGCATCCACCCGCTCAATCGCCGCGGGAAAGGCTTTGTATACTGTTTATCATTTTAACTAACAGCACGCATATTGTAAGCTATCGCCGCGGGAAGGCTTTGTATACCGTTTATCATTTTAACTAACAGTACGCATATTGTAAGCATCCACCCGCTCAATCGACACGGGAAAGGCTTTGTATGCTGTTTATCATTTTAACTAACAGCACGCATATTGTAAGCATCCACCCGCTCAATCGCCGCGGGAAAGGCTGTTACTTTTGTCTGTGATACAAAAGTAACCAAAAGATCAAGTCAGCCCAATCGCTGCCACTACACAGGCCAGACTCCCGGCCGCGTGGGCTGACAGGCCACCGCTTCTTTTTTCTTTTCACATTAATATGAAAATTGTTGACCAATTGAGCAAAGCGTCAGCAAATAAGCTTCGGGTGAAAGCAGGAAAAATAAGTTGGCCTGTGGGCGGGAGAGGCATAGCAACTTTTTGCCCGGGTAATGGCCCTCGCGAGATATGGAGCAAAAATATTGCAGCCTGTGATTTTTCCTGATTTGCAGGGCAAAGGCCTTGTGCGCAAAGAAGCCTTTTTGCTGACTTGATTTTTTGTTACTTTTTCATCAAGGAAAAAGTAATAAGCCTTTAATATGTAAATTGTTGGTAGGTTGCTGTGTCGCTGTTGCGTAGCGTTGTAACTTATCGCTTGATGACGCTCTTGGCCGCTAAGGCCCAGTTACTTTTGTCTTGATACAAAAGTAACCAAAAACTGAGCGTAGCGACCTCATGAATACCCATAAAAAAACAAACAATAGATGAATAAATCAAGTCAGCCCAATCGCTGCCACTACACAGGCCATACTCCCGGCCGCGTGGGCTGACAACCCAACGCTTCTTTTTTATTGTTCACAATTACCAAAATGTTGGTGCCAACCAAAGCGTCAGCAAATAAGCTTCGGGGTGAAAGCAGGAAAAACTGGTGGCCAATGCGCATTGGGAGGGGCATAGCGTCTTTTTGCCCGGGGAATGGCCCTTGCGAGACATGGAGCAAAATTATGCAGCCCGTGGTTTTTCCTGATTTGCAGGGCAACGGCCTTGTGCGCAAAGAAGCCTCTTTGCTGACTTGATTTTTTGTTCTTTTCATCAAGGAAAAGAACAAAGCCTTCCCGCGGCGATTGAGCGGGTGGATGCCCAAACCAGGCGTACAGCCAATTTATTGAATGAACTCGCAGAGATCGCCAAGCTAACGTTCACATAACACCGTGGGGCGTTTTGCGTTAGCGATGGCAGCGGATACCGGCCCCGCGACTAAGGCCAGCGCAGTATGAGCGTACAGCGCGGGCCAAAGGCAACGCCCCGAACACACCCCTGCCACTACACAGGCTGACGCGCCCCCTCTCAAGAGGGGAGGTTTTTTACCTATCCCACACATCCGCAGGAAACATTTTACATATCCTAACGTTTGTAACCATACAATTTAGTTTAGTTTTGCTGTAGATGCGGAAAGCTGAAAAAGCCGAAAGACCAAGGCTGATTGCATGGTTGCTACTTATATATGAAAAAAACGAATAACTTGTTAAGTCGCCTCAACCCTAAGTATGTACGCATTGCGGGTATTGTTGTTGCTATATTCTTCGTTATCCTGCTTATTGGCGGGTACCTTATCTATAGCAAACGCGAGGCTATTTTACAGAGCGAAATTGCCAAAGCCAAAGCTAAGGCCATGAGTCTTTACCATTTGGATTTGCAAATCGAGTCGGCACATTTTACGGGGATTACCACCGTTAGCTGCCAAAATATTACCATAGTGCCCCAGCAGCGCGACAGCCTGCTAAGCATTAAGCATTTTGAGGTGAGCATTAAAATATGGCCCCTTATCTTCGGCAATATCAAGCTGGCCGATGTGGAGATGCAAAACGCGCACCTGAACCTTACGGATATTAAAGGGGTTAAGAATTTCGACTTTTTATTTAAGAAGAAAAAAGATTCGACCGCCACCCATACTAAGGTCGACCTGAGCGAGCTGAGCAACAACCTGATAAAAGAGGTGCTTTATAAAATACCCGATAATTTGGGGGTGGATAATTTCCTGATATCGTTTACCAATGATAGTACGCGGGTTAAGCTGCTCACCACCACTGCCAAGATTGATGACGGCGACCTTACATCGACCATAAAAGTTAATGATACTGTGGCCACCTGGCATTTTGCAGGCACCATGCACCCCAGCGATAAAGAGATTGACGTTAAGCTTTATGCCGATAAAGGCAAAGTTGAAATACCTTTTATTGAGAAGCGCTTTAAGGCCCGTGTTAATTTTGATAACCTAACCATACGCCTCAACAACGTTACCCACAGCAATGGCGAAACGCAGATTGCCACCTATTGCAGCGCGCATAACCTGCTGGTAAATCAGCCCGGGTTGGCGGCTAATGATATTGTGGTTCAGGATGGATCGATAGAAGCCAATGTTTTTGTGGGCACCAATTATGTGTCGTTAGATAGCTCGTCGGTTATTCATTTAAAGAAGCTGAGCGCGCATCCGTTTATAAAATACACGCTTAGCCCGGTTAAAATTTATGAGTTGAAGCTAACCACCGGCTGGCAAAACGCGCAGGATATTTTTGATTCTTTCCCTACGGGGATGTTCGAGACTTTCGATGGTATACAAGTTGCCGGTAAGCTTAACTACGGCTTAAACTTTTACGTGGACATGAGCAAGCCAGATGATTTACAGTTTGACTCGAGGATGGATAAAGACGCGGCGTTCCGCATTATAAAATACGGCAAAACCGATTTGGGCAAGCTAAACAAACCGTTTGTTTATACGCCTTATGAAAACGATAAACCCGTAAAGCCGCATACTATAGGGCCCGAAAACCCGGAGTATACGCCGTTGGAGGAAATGTCGCCCTACCTGCGCAACGCGGTAATGACTGCCGAGGACCCTACTTTTTATAAAAATCACGGGTTTGTAGAGAAAGCCATACGGCAATCTATCATCACCGATATTAAGGACCATAAATTTAAGCGCGGGGGTAGCACTATCTCCATGCAACTAGTTAAGAACTCGTTTTTAACCAGGCAGAAAACCCTGAGCCGGAAGATAGAGGAGATACTGATAGTATGGATGCTGGAGAACAACAACATCATGACCAAAGACCGCATGCTGGAAGTGTACTTTAACATTATAGAATGGGGGCCGGGCGTTTATGGCATTAGCGAGGCGGCTCACTATTATTTCGGCAAATCGCCAAGCGAGTTGACGTTGGGCGAGAGTATATTTTTAGCCAGTATAGTACCCAGGCCCAAAGCGGGTTTATATGCTTTCCTGCCGGATGGTAGCTTAAGGCCGGGACTGGAAAATTATTTTAATTCGCTGGGGCGGATGATGACCGGCAAGGGGTTTACGCAGGTAGACAGCAGTTCGTACGGATTTTATGCGGTGCGCTTAAAAGAGAGTATGCGCAGAAATGTTGCTCCGGTTGATTCGGCAGCAGCCAATAAAATGCTTAATGCACCTGTTGATGATGATCTTGGACTGCAATTGCCCATTATAGAGGAGCCGCAACCGGTAAAGAAACCTACATTTTTTCAAAGACTTTTTGGGAAGAAAGATACCGTAGTAAAGAAAACAGAGCAGCGTTTAATGGAGGAAGAGCAGCAACGATTGAACGCAATTGATACCGCGGGTAAAACCAAAAAACAGATACGCCAGGAAAAACGGGCCATAAAGCAGGAAGAAAAAGACCGCCGTAAAGCACTAAAAGACCAGGGTTTGTTATAATTACTTAGGGGTGACGCAATTAAATGTTATAACATTTAATTTTGCTTTGAATTAAATTGAAACAAAAATAATGTCACTTTTAAAACACCTTAACTGGCGCTACGCCACCAAAAAATTCGACAGCACTAAAAAACTAAGTGCAGAACAATTAGATACATTATTAGCTGCAGTGCAGCTATCGCCGTCATCAGCAGGGTTACAGCCGTATAAAGTTTTGGTTGTTACCGATCCGGAGATAAGGGCGCAATTACGCGAGGCCGCTCATGGTCAGCCGCAACTTACAGATGCATCAGCGGTAATTGTTTTCGCTGCCGAAACCAACCTGGACGAAGCTTATGTAACTAACTATATAGACCATATTGCTGCCACTCGCGGCATGGATAGAAGCAACCTTGAGGTTTTCGAACAAAACATTAAAACCAATATAGATCGCATGGCCGAGGACCAGAAAATTGTATGGAACCACAAGCAATGCTACATCGCTTTAGGTGTTTTACTTAGCGCAGCTGCCGAATTAGGTATTGACTCTTGCCCTATGGAGGGTTTTGCCGCCGGTAAGTTTGACGAAATATTAGGTTTAAAAGAATTAGGATTAGCCACTTCTGTAATAGCCCCTGTTGGTTTTAGGGCCGATGATGATATTTTTAGCAATGCCATCAAAGTGCGCAGGCCTGCAGAGGAATTGTTTATTCATATATAAACCACACGATATCCTCTTTTTTTAAAGGAGGATATTATGATTGGTTTAGTAGCGATGTGGTTGAAAAGCCGCATCGCTTTTTTATTGTGTAAAATTTTTTAACTAATTGTTAATATGGCACGGGCTTTGTAATATAACCAAACAAAATATAGCGCCATGTCTAAGAAAATATTAATTGTGGATGATGATGAGCTTGTGGTGGAAATAATGACATACATATTAATAAATAAAGGTTATGATGTTATTGCCCTTTACAATGGTGATGAAATATCGGAGCATATAAAAACCTGCCATCCTGATCTGATCATATTAGATATGATGCTGCCCGGAGCGGACGGACGCGATATTTGTAAAGAGATAAAGCTAAATAAAGACACCTGCAATCTGCCTGTGATTATGTGCTCGGGTAACGAGGATATAAAATTATTAATGCATCAGCAGGGCGCGCCAGATGATGTGCTGCACAAACCCTTTGATGTTACTTCACTGGTAAATATGATTGCACATCAGTTAGTTGCTTAGGTTAGTTTACCCGTCATGCGGGTAATTACATCTTTGTAGCTGTCGCTGAAGGGTATTTCTACATCGGCAATTTTTATTCTTCCCTTGCGGATGGAATGCACGTGCTCCAGGTTAACGATGTATGATTTATGCACCCTAAAAAACTCATCAACCGGCAGTTGGCTTTCTAATGATTTAATGGTAACTCTTGATATGATAGCCTTTGGTGCACTGGCCAGATAAATTTTTACGTAATCTTTCAACCCTTCAATATAAGTTATATCATCGTGGTTTACTTTGATAAGGTTATAATCGGCATATAAAAAAATGTATTTTTTCCGCTTCGCGGGATCGGCTTCGGCAACCCGTTTAGATTGTTCGAATATTGTTGTGGCTTTATTGCAAGCCTTTAAAAATCGTTCTAAGGCAACGGGTTTAAGCAAATAGTCAACCACGTCCAG